>CALGYY010000101.1 GCA_937934705.1 uncultured Bacteroidota bacterium | reverse complement strand
CCTTGATCAGACCGAGGTTCCCCTCGTTGATCAGATCCGGAAGACTCAGTCCCTGATTCTGGTATTGCTTGGCAACCGATACCACAAAACGCAGGTTGGCTTTCGTCAGTTTTTCCAGTGCTGCCTGATCACCCTGTTTGATCCGTTGCGCCAGCTGAACTTCCTCTTCAGCTGTAATCAGTTCCTCCCTTCCGATCTCCTGCAGGTACTTGTCGAGCGATGCGGTTTCCCTGTTGGTGATCGATTTGGTAATCTTAAGCTGTCTCATCTATATGGGATAATTTTTAAATATCTGTAAATCAATTAGTTAATTTTCATGCAACGGGTCAACAAAAATACAACTTTTTTCGGGATTTTATACTATAATTTATAACTTTTTTTAATAATATATTCAAATGTCACTGAATCAGACGAATATCAGATTCCAAAACCGTAGTATGCCCTGACCCCGTTGCCGTAAATTCCTTCAATCAGGATACCCCCGGTTTTATTGCTTAAAATGCTGCTGATATCCTCTATACTTTTCACCGGCTTTTGGTCAATGTACATAATGATAAATCCTTCCTTGATCCCTGCACTCCATAATTTCCCCTGTTCCAATGAGCTGATTCTCAATCCGTGCGTGATTCCCAGTTTGGCCATCTCTTCCTGGCTGACAGGCTCAAAAGTGGCGCCGAGCACACTGACAACGTCTTTAGGATCAGTTTTTACCAGCCCGGTACTTCCGGAACGGTTCTGAAGTTCGAGTTCCACGACTTTTTGGGTCTTACCGCGCTGAATACTGACCAGGATCTTATCGCCTGGCCGGTGCCTTGCTACCAATTCTTTCAGTTCCGACTTGCTGTTGGTAGGAATGTCGTCAATCGACAGAATCAAATCACCGGCCTCAATACCTGCAAGGTCAGCGGCACCTTTCTCTATCACGGATTCAACATAAACACCCCTGATCTCGTCGAGACCTTTGGAAGCGGCAAATTTACTGTCGATGTCTACAAAAGAGATCCCCAGATAAGCCCTCTGAACTTCCCCCAGTTCAATGATGTCGTTAACCACCTTTTTGGCCAGGTTAGCCGGTATTGCAAAGGAATACCCGGTGAAGGAACCGGTGTTCGTCGCGATCGCAGCATTGACGCCAATCAGTTCTCCGCTGACATTCACCAATGCTCCACCGCTGTTACCAGGGTTTACAGCAGCATCAGTCTGTATAAAAGATTCCACAGCCGAAACATCCCCCAGAATCTGAATGTCCCTGGCCTTGGCACTCACAATCCCCGCAGTAACCGTTGATGTCAGGTTAAACGGATTACCAACCGCCAGAACCCATTCACCCACCTGAACCTGATCTGAATTGCCGAAAACAAGATAGGGCAGGTTTTTTTCTTCAATCCGGATCACCGCCAGATCCGTCATGGGATCTGTCCCGACTATCGTCGCAGCATATGTCCGCTTATCGTTCAGTGTGACCTCAATCAGATCCGCATTCTGAACCACATGGTTGTTGGTCACAATATAGCCGTTCTCCGAAATGATCACACCGGAACCCGCTGCTACCAGGGGGTAAGTGTTATTCGGCCGGCTTCTGAAGAAATCAAAAAATGGATCGAATCCGAAAAAATCATCGTAATACCTGCTCTTCTGCTGGTATTGCGTTTTGATGTGAACCACTGCGTGAACAGAATGCTGCGCCGCGAGCCTGAAATCAGGCCCCGTGGTCCCGTTCATGCTGAAATCCGATGCCAGTCGCACGGGGGTTTGACCTTCGCTGTAAATCCTGTAATCATGGCTTCTCCCGCTGAGCATCCAGAAAGCCCCGAAAGCAATTGCACCGCCCAGAAATGAAATGAGCAATGTTCTGATGTTTGTTTTAACTGCAGGTTTCATAGTTTTTATGTTTTAATATCAGATAATTGTAATAATTCAGCCTGCCACAATTTTTATACCTCCGGAAAGTTTTTCATGGAAGCTGCCATTTTTGTGATTCATACCCCAAAAAGTGCCGGAGGATATGTATTTTTGTAATCAGGAGGTGACATTTTAACGCACCATAAGACAACTTGTCATTTTTTTCTTTATTGTATTTTTTTGATTTTTTAAGATACTAATTACGAAGTCTGTCCACTATGAAAGGGCCATCAGCAAACAGGAGATCCAACTTACTCCCTTTAATGTCGGGGCTGCTCATCGGGCTGATTCTCGGCATTGTGCTGGCCTCTGCCCTGATTCATTACGGATGGAAGCTGAATCCCATCGCTTACCTGAAAGAAAAGCTCATCGGCAGTAACCAGGAATGGAACAAGCAAGAGGATAACAGCACACTCCTCCTGGGCAGGGATAAGATGGGGGCAGGACAGGATGAGGAGCCACGAGCGCGGGATTTCCGGGCTCGTCATTCCTCTGCCGGGAATGACGGAGATGCGGGAGAGGATAGTCTTCAGCCCGGGCTTTCAGATGGCAGCAGGGCTTCGGATGAAGCTCATATCCCTTTGGCTACAGAAGTCATGCTGGAGAGCCGGGAGATCAGAATCAGAGGATGGAAAGATCAGTCGCATGGATTGGACAGCATCCTGCTGGATGAAGCGCGTTCGCCCGGAAAAAGGGAAAAGGCGAGCATCGAATTCTGGAAATCCCCCATTAATTATAAAGGTTATAAGTGGAGCAACCATAAACTCCTTTTGTTTGGAATTTTTCCTGAAGAACAAATCGGGATCTTCTTCCTCGACGGGAAATATTATATGCAATCTTCCAACGGATATTTTCTGCTCGAAACAAGCGAAAAATACAGTCCTCTGACATCTGTAAGCGATAAAACTCTTATATCACGCCTTGGCCAGTTATGAAAGTCCGGTTCTATAAATACCACGGAGCGGGGAATGATTTCATCATGGTGGATGACCGCAAGGATGCTTTCAGCATGAATGAAGCAGAAATAGCCCTCTTTTGCCACCGTCGTTTTGGTGTCGGGGCCGATGGCCTGATCCTGCTTCAGACATCTGGTAAGGCGGATTTCAGAATGAAGTACTATAACAGCGATGGAAGGGAGGGTAGCATGTGCGGCAATGGTGGTCGCTGTTCAGTAGCGTTCGCTGCAGCTCTTGGTCTTGGACGGGATGTTTTCCGCTTTGAGGCCTCAGATGGTTTGCATGAGGCTTCTGTCAGCAGTTTTGACGGTCAGAATGCAGAGGTTGTGCTGAGGATGGCTGATGTTGCCCGTATTGATGCAAAGCATGGCGGGTATTTTCTTGATACCGGTTCGCCCCATCATGTGGAATTTGTGGAAGATTGCAGTGTGGTGGATGTAGTGAAACGCGGACGTGAAATACGCTACAGTGCTGCATACAAACCCGGTGGTGTGAATGTCAACTTTGTACAGCCTACGGACCAGGGTTTGTTTGTACGCACCTATGAGCGGGGTGTGGAGGATGAAACCCTTGCCTGCGGGACCGGAGCCACTGCTGTGGCTCTTGTGTGGGCATTGTTAAATCCCGAAATACACAGTGCAGCAGTGAACAGCAGGGGAGGGCAGCTGAAGGTCAGCTTTGAACGCTCAGGTGAAGGTTTCGCCGGTATTTGGCTGGAAGGCCCTGCTGTAAGGGTGTTTGAAGGAGAGTACGAAACCAATGCGCAAAATCAGACGGCATGATAGGAAAATCAGTGGCATTAAGGGCACCGGAACTCAGCGATGCCGATCATATTTACCGATGGGAGAATGATCCGGACATCTGGCAGGTCAGCAATACCATTACCCCTTTTTCAAGATATCTGATCGAACAGTATATTCTGAGCGCCGACCAGGATATTTTTGCGGCGCGTCAGCTACGGCTGATGATCGATGCCCGTGCGGGATCAGAATGGGAACCTGCAGGAGCCATCGACCTTTTTGATTTTGACCCCATGCACCTTAGAGCAGGTGTGGGTATTCTGGTCTCAAGTGCATTCAGGGGACAGGGACTGGCCACGGAGGCCCTGGTACTTTTAAAGGCATACGCGTTCAATACCCTTCAGCTCCATCAACTGTTTGCGCACATCACCATCGATAATACCCCCAGCCTTTCTTTGTTCAGAAAGTGCGGTTTTGAAATTTGCGGAACCCGGAAAGAATGGCTGAGAATACAAGGCGAATGGAAAGATGAATATATCCTTCAGTGCATCAATCAAAAAGGAGGCGTGGAATAATGGCGGCGAAAAAAAGCGGATCAAGAAAGAAAATCTGGCGCGGCATACTGATCCTGATGGCCGTGCTTTTGGCCGGAGGAGGGATCGTCGGATACAAGTACTACTCGATGATATTCACAGTGAATGTCGATCTGGGAGAGCGTGAGAGCATAGTGTTTTATATCCCAACCGGAACAGATTTCGATGGTCTGCTGGGATTGATGCGAGATGAAAAAATACTCAGGGATGAATCCTCCTTTGTCTGGTTATCAGAAAAGAAAGCCTATACAAGGGCTGTTAAAGCCGGAAAGTACCTGATTACCGACGGGATGACCAATAATGCACTGATCAATATGTTGCGCTCCGGACGACAGGAGCCGGTAAAGCTGATACTCAACAATATCAGAACGCGGGATGTGATCGCACGTAAGGCCGGCGAACTGCTTGAGACAGACTCGGCTTCCATCATGCAGCTCATGGACAATGAGACTTTCACCAGGGAGAAATACGGAATGAACCGGGAAGAAGTTATGTGCCTTTTCATTCCCAATACTTATGAATTCTACTGGAATACCTCCGCGGAAGAGTTCCTCGACCGCATGTTTAAGGAGTATAATAAATTCTGGAACGAGGAGCGTAAACAGAAAGCCGCTGACATGGATCTGAGCCCGGTACAGGTTACCATCCTGGCTTCCATTGTTTATCAGGAAACCAAGAAAACCGATGAATTTCCGAAAATCGCCGGGGTCTACATGAACCGGATGAAAACCGGAATGTATCTTCAGGCCTGCCCCACTGTAATTTTTGCTTTAGGTGATTTTACGATTAAGAGATTGCTAAAACGCCACCTGGATTTTGAATCACCCTATAATACTTACCTGCATGAAGGCCTGCCACCCGGCCCGATCTGCCTGCCACCACCTGAGGCGATCGACGGCACGCTGAATTATGAGAAGCATGATTATCTCTTTTTTAGTGCGAGAGAAGACTTCAGCGGTTATCACCGCTTCGCGAAAACCAATGCGCAGCATGAGCAAAACGCTGCACTTTATCACGCTGCGCTCAACAAAGAAATCCAAAAGAAGAAAAAGGCGGGATCATAATCTGCTCAGGTCTTCAGGAAAAACATTATATTAGCTGTCGAATAACAAACAAAACTCAGAAAATGATGAAAAAGATCCTGTTGATTGTATGTATGGTGGTCATTGGGATGAGTGCCATGGCCCTGAACCCATCCCGGAAATATGCTGCCAAACCCGGCGATTTCGGTTTGAATTACGATGAGGTAAGCATTGAAACTGAAGATAACCTGACCCTGAAAGGATGGTTGTACAAACCACAGGAAGCTTCATTCAAAATGATCATCCTGAGTGATGACGGGGATGGCAATATGGCCGACATGATCGAGATTGCCAGTAATTTCGTGTCACTCGGATTTTATGTACTTACTTATGATTACAGGGGTTATGGTGAAAGTGCGGATTTCACGATTAACAACAGCTTCTACATTTATGCGCAGTTTGAGAAGGATCTTCAGGCAGCGATCAATTATGCCCGTAAATATCACAGCAAAATGAAGGTGCTGGATCTTTATGGTATCGGAATTGGCGGCGGTCTCAGCGTTTCTGTGGGAGCCAACCGCACAGAGATTTTTCAGGTAATTGCCGACTCTCCGTATTCAAAGCTCGAGGATATGAAAAAGCGCATCAAAGAAAAGCGCAACATTGATGTACTGCTTCCCCTTGGCTTTAACAAGTACCTGATGGAGCCTTACTATGCACTGGAGACTAAAGGAACCAATCTCTACGGTGTGCTGTTTATCTGTGGTGAGTATGATGATCTGGTCAATCCCAACGACATCAAAGAACTGATGAAAGTCCAGAAAAACAGGACATCCATGTATATCGTGAAAGGGGTGAATGCCACGGAAACCTTTACGAAAGATAAGAATAAGTATTTTGAAGAGATCAGGGCATTTCTGAAATACCCCAGTCAATAAGCCGTACAGGGATGGGAGCATTTAAGGCATATGATATCCGCGGGGTATATGGCCGCGATTTCAACAGGGAGGATGTGTACCGCATGGGTTTCTTTCTGCCGCGTTTACTTGCGGCTGATAAGATACTGATCGGCCGCGACGATCGCATTTCCTCTCCTGAAATACTGGAATATCTGGCCAACGGCATTATGGATGCGGGTGCTGATGTATATTATATCGGCCTGGCTACCACACCCATGGTATATTTTGCCACCGCACGTCACGGATTTAAAGCTTCTGTGCAGATTACGGCCTCTCACAATCCCAAAGAATACAATGGATTGAAAGTGTCAGGCGAAAATGCCTTGCCTGTCGGTTATGAGGATGGTCTGGCGCAACTTGAAAAGTGGGTCAGGGATGAAGCTCCCGAACCTTCATCTGCCAGGGGCCGCCGGGTGGACCTTGCGGTTAAGGAGGATTATCTGGCCTTTCTCATGCAGTACCTGCCTGATCTGGACGGACTGAAGGTGACCATCGATTGCAGCAACGGCATGGCATGCCTGCTGATCAAGGATTTGTTGGGTGATAAGGTTCATTATATCTATGACGAGATGGACGGGACTTTTCCCAACCATGAGGCCAATCCCCTGGAAATTGAAAATGTGCACGATTTGATGGAGGCCGTGAAGAATAACAGCTCGGATCTCGGGGTGATTTTCGATGGGGATGCTGACCGTGTGATGTTTGTGGATGAGAAGTCCTCATTTATTTCGCCGGATCTGATGATTGCCGTTTTGGGACACTATTTCCTGAAGGAACCCGGTGCACGGGTACTCCAGGATATCAGGACTTCCCGGGCCGTGGGCGAATACCTTGCCCCCTTTGGCGTCGAAATGCATACATGGAAGGTAGGCAGGGCCTTCGCTGCGCGAAAACTACGCGAGATCGACGGATTGTACGGAGGCGAGTTCGCCGGTCATTACTATTTCCGCGATTTTTTCTACTCCGACTCCGGAATGCTGGCATGCCTGATCGCTCTCGGGGTATTTGCAGAAATGAAAAGCAAGGGGATTAAGGTCTCTGAATGCATCAGAAATATCAAGGCTTACCATAGCACAGGAGAGGTGAATTTCAAACTGGAACGTAAGCAACAGGCCATGGATGCCCTGAAAACCCATTTTCAGCAAAAGGGCCAGGTAACGGCTTGTTATGATTTTGATGGCTATCGGGTTGAATTCGAAGACTGGTGGTTTAATGTCAGACCTTCTAATACTGAACCCTATCTGAGATTTCTCGCCGAAGCCAGAGACCCGCAACGTCTTGAGGAAGTATTGCAGGAAACCCGCCAGATCATAGAAAATTTCAAGGATTAGTTTACCTTTTCGCAGGCCTCTTGCTGAATGCCTTTGAAGAGCATATAAAACCTTAAACACGGAAAATATGGACAACCAAGCAGTAAAAACATTCAATGATGTCAGAACAGCACCTGAACTGGTTTGGCTGGGAATCGATTTCACCAAAGTCCGCCTGGTAGGACCGGCTGGATTCAGCGACGTCAACAGCATTATCCGCGTACAGATCCATTCGATGAATGACCTGTGGGTGAAGGAACCCCATAAATACAATTTCCCGAAGTTTACCGGTAAAACAGCCCGTACGCGTCTGGACCTGGTGTATCAGCACAATATGCAGATCCCCATCGATGGTCTTATCCTCGTGCAGGATACACCCGGGCGCATCAACGAAGGGGTGGTGCAGGAAGTGGTTAATGAATGTAAATTTCCGCAGGACAACCTGATCGGGATGATGTTCGTGGCCGAATCCCTTGATAAGAATCAGGCTGCAGCATTTGTTTGGGTGACCTTCGTTGATCTGAACAACAGCAAAGTTATCTTAACCAGTAAGTATGCAGGAAGGGCAGGGGGCATCGGTTTCAGGAATTACTGGGCCAATGCTTTCTTTGACATTTTCAGACAAATGCCTACCATACTCCGCTGATCCATGAAACATTCCGGGTGGCTTGTTCCTGTACTGACCATCGTCCTCTTTGTGAGCGGACAGGCACAGGTTTACGCCCAGGAGGATAGCCTGTGTCAGGACAGCAGCACTCTCCGCAAAGGAAGACTGGCCGGTGTGGTCAGCGCTGAAGCCGCGCTTGCCGCACTTACCCTGGTGGGCCTAAACGAACTATGGTATAAGGATTACCCGCGGTCTTCATTCCACTTTTTTAATGACAACAAGGAGTGGCTCCAGATGGATAAAATGGGGCATGCCTATACTGCTTACGAGCTCAGCAGCCTGAGTTTTTCGGCGTTAAAATGGTGCGGTGTTAAAGATAAACCGGCAGTCTGGTATGGTACCGCCACCGGTCTGGCTTATCAGCTGATCATTGAAATGCTTGATGCATTCAGTACCGAATGGGGTTTTTCCTGGGGCGACTTCTCTGCGAATGTTGCGGGAGGAGCCATCTTTGCAACACAGCAATTGCTCTGGAAAGACCAAAAGATCGTGCCCAAGTTCTCCTATCACTATTCACCCTATGCCAAAATGAGACCTGAACTGCTGGGCTCAAACGCCATGGAAAGGGTGATTAAAGATTACAATGGACAAACTTATTGGTTGAGTGTCAGCCCCGGGGCATTTATCAAACCACAAAAAAAATTTCCGCGCTGGATCGCTGTATCCATCGGATACAGTGCTGATGGTATGCTCGGAGCAGAATCCAACCATGTGAGCGGCTATCCTGCATATGTGGATTACTGCCGGGCCAGACGGTTCCTGCTTTCGCTGGATATCGATTTTAAGCGCATTCCGGTGAAAAACAAGACACTGAAAACTATTTTCGCGCTGATCAATACACTCAAAGTCCCCTTCCCGGCGCTGGAATACAATACCTGCAAGGGTTGGAGCGGTCACTACTTTTATCACTGACAGAAGGAAAAGAAATGCGGAATCTTGTATGCGTATACATGATAATAACAGGATGGATAGGAACAGCTGCCGATTCCTTTGCACAGTACGATTCAGTTTACTACACCCGTGAAATCTTCGAAAACAGGATCGATGACCTTCGTGCTGCGCACGGTTGGGGAAAACTGATTGATCCCGAATATGAACTGCCGGTACTCGTGGCTTTATCTCATTATCCCGAACTCAACGGGATCCCCATTGAATTCATCCAGGCACCCCTTGGCTCCACCATGATGGCACAGCCCAGGACTAAGACCATTTTCGACGGGCGCAACCGCACCTATATCGTTTTTATCAATAACGACAGTGCGGGAACGGGCTTCCTGCCGGGTGACCTGAGCTTCAATCAACTGGTGGGCGTTTTAGGACATGAGCTCGGTCATGTCAGCTATTATACCGGCAGAACAGCTCTGAACCTGATTGTCGACGGGATCGGCTATTATTCCAAAAACTACAGGCGTGATTTCGAAGTCGGCACCGATATGATCACTGTTGACCACGGACTCGGGTGGCAACTGCTTGACTTCACCGATTTCCTGATGAACCGGGCAAGCCTGAGTACAGCCTATGAAAAGAAGAAGAAGACTTACTATCTGACGGATCAGGACCTGAGAAATGAACTCAGAAAACGTCAGCAGGGAAAAGAATCCCTCTAAATCGATTCAGCTGGAATTATTTTGCTTATATGTCAGATTAGCAGCGCGTTGACGATGACCATGCCATGCACTTCAGGCTCAGGCCACGACTGATCCTGTTTTATACCTATTTTTGTCTGATTCAAGTATTCCATTGTCTTAATGCCAATATCATGAAAAACGTAATGATCAGTCTGCTCATACCAGTATTCTGGATGTTGTCAGTCAGAACTCATGCAGGTCCCGGAGATACAACGGTGGTTCAGGCCTTCACTTTTGGTTCCCCGCAGGATGCATGGTTCGTATTTCCTCCGGCAGATCTTTCATGTGAAAAAGTCCTCATGCTCTATACCCTGAAATGCAACCCTGCGCAGAATCCGGCCTGCGGAGAATGGGATTACCTGACCTATACTTATCTCTACGATCACACCGGTCTTCTGGATTCATCAGTGGTACACCAGCCTTGTTTCCTGGTGAACGGGCAGGTCATGGATACGCTTCACGGTTCTCTCATGCCCACGTATCAGGTGTCGGGCAGATGGCAGTATTCCATCATCCATACGGATACAACATTTTATAGTGTATTTGATATTGGTTCTGCAGATAGCCTGGTTCCCTTCCCACTCCAGGCCTCTGAGCCAGTATCCCGGACCTTCGTACTCTGGCGTGCTTCTGAACTAATCACTGCCGGCCTTACCGCCGGGCCGCTCAGTGGCATCGGTCTGCACCTTAAGCAAACCGGCAGTCTGCTGAAAGATTTCACGATCCGTCTGAAGCCTGTGACTACAGATAGTCTTGGACCTCAGATTCCTGATGGGGCTGGATTTACAGAGTGTTATGCGCAGCATACCGGTTTTGCCGATACCTCCTGGGCCATACTTCAGTTTGTGAACCCCTTCAACTGGGATGGAACATCCAACATTCTGGCAGAATTCTCTTTCAATAACCTGCTCACTGGCAGCGATTACCTGCTGTCAGCAGAAGATGCCGGCTTCAAAGCCGTGATGACCCGTGCATGCAGCGACAGGGCAGCAGGCTTCAGCCCGGGCAGCTATGTTGACGCCCCGGTGAACAGCGCTTTCCAGGGTCTGGATTCAGTGGTCACCGTGTCGTTCCTCGCATATGGGAACCCGCTCCTTCAGCCCCAGGACGGAACCTGCTTCGAAGGCGTTGATGCCGGCGGGAACCGTGTGCTGAATGTCCATCTTCCCTGGTCGAACAGCAATATATACTGGGATGCCGGTAACAGCGGATCTTCTTACGACCGCATCAACAAGGCGGCGACGCTGAATGAAACAGAGGGGAAGTGGAATCATTGGACTTTTACCAAGAATATTACCGCGGGCACGCTTAAAATATATTGTAATGGTGTGCTATGGCACAGCGGAAGCGGGATGAACAGGCTGTTGCAGCCGATTGACCGCTTCCTGATCGGCAGAGGCAATTGGGGCGGTTCACAGTCCTATGCCGGCAAAATGGATGACTTTGCAGTATTCGATGCGGAACTGGACGCCGCCACCATCCAGCAATTTTATAACGTACCCCTCACTGCCTCTCACCCTTATTATAACAAGCTGGTTTCATATTTTACCTTTGATGATGGAAATTACGCCTTTGCTGCCGATAGTGCACCGGGTAACCATCCTCCTGCCGTGATGATTGCTGTTGACAATGCCCTGAAGGACCCCTCAGATCTGGTCTCCGGCTTCCATTTATCGCAGGTTCGCCCTGTGGTAAGGTGGGAGCAGGGAGTCTATACATCGGAAAAAGATTCTGTATGGGTGCAGGACTCCGTGATGAACGTTCCCATGCAAATTGTCTTCTACAATGACTCTGTCAGCCAGCCGGGTGTGGCAACGGATACTGTGATCCTGTGGCCCGCAGATTATTTCATTTATCTATTCGACGGCGACAGTATCCTGACCGGATCTGTATACGTGAATCCGGACACTTCAATGTATCTCACCTATTATGATTATTTTCAGTATTTTCCCCAGGTCATACGATACGAGCTGGCACGCTATATCACGCCTTATGGCAACGGACTCAGTCTGGGTACAGGATGGACATGGACATTTGATGTAAGCGATTACCGCACCCTGCTCAGCGACAGCGTACACCTGGCGGCCGGAAACTGGCAGGAACTGCTTGATATGCGATTTCTTTTCATCGAGGGAACGCCGCCACGTGAAGTCTATTCGGTGCAAAACCTGTGGAACGGTGGATTTAATTACGGACAGAGTGCTGATCCGATCGAAAGTCACCTGACTCCTTTGAAGATCTTTATTCCTGATACCGTGGATGGTGTCCGCTGGAAATCACGAATAACAGGTCACGGGATGGATACCCCTCAGAATTGTGCGGAGTTCTGTCCCAAAAACCATTATTTTCAGGTTAACGGTGTCCAGCAGTACTCACGCCTGGTATGGCGCGACAACTGCGATCTCAATCCTCTTTATCCTCAGGGCGGAACATGGGTTTATGATCGCTCCAACTGGTGCCCGGGTGCTGAAGTCTGGACCTATGATCTTGAAATTACGCCTTATTGCACCCCCGGCGATACCCTTCTTCTTGATCATGACGTGGAACCTTACGTCAGCACCGGCGGATGGGATTATTATCAGATCGAGGATCAACTGGTCACTTACGGCCCGCCCAGTTTCACGACGGATGCCGCAATCGTCAGGATACTCGCGCCGAACACAGATAAAATGTGGGCAAGGATGAATCCCGTTTGTACGCGGCCAGCCCTGGTCATCGCTAATCATGGATCTGCTCCGCTAACATCGCTGAAGATTACCTATGGAATTGAAGGCGCGGATCCTTCGGAGTTCCAATGGACAGGTCATCTCGGATTTTTGGAAGAGGAAACTGTAACTCTCGATACATTTGCCTGGGCGCAGGGTGCATCTTACTTCCATTTCGGGCTGTCAGAACCCAATGGTACAACTGACGAGTATCTTTATAACAATGAGCAAAGCACCCCATTTACATACGTCCCGGTACTTCCGGCAACCTTTGTCGTTGCGCTGAAAACCAACAACAATCCCTGGGAAAACTCCTATACCCTGACTGACCATGAAGGAAACCTGATCCTGTCACGGGATGGCCTGGCTGCCAATACGCAGTATTCGGATACCCTTACCCTGGGCGAGGGTTGCTATATTTTCCGCCTGATTGACACGGGCGAAGACGGCCTGACCTGGTGGGCCAATACCGGACAGGGCAGCGGAAGTATGAGGTTCCGGAGTGCGACACATACCACACAGGTGTATAAAAACTTTGGCTCTGACTTCGGAGGTGAAATCTATTATCAGTTCACTGTGGGCCTTTCGAGCGGTATAGAGGAGCAGAGCTCCGCCGGACAGATCCGGCTGAACCTTTTTCCCAATCCGGCTGAAACTGTCCTTAACATCGAGGCGGATTTTCCGGGACCTTGCGACGGTACTATCGAAATATCTGATTTCCTGGGACGCTGCTTGTTCAGACATGGCTTTAAAGCGGAAACCGCGCTGAGTATTACAGAAGACCTGTCGGACTACCGGCCCGGGGTTTATTTTGTTAAGCTGCAGACAGGCTCCGGTCTGATCGCTAAGAAAATTATTGTACCTTAGTTTTTTTTTTGTGAGACATATGTGGCCATATCGGATTAATCGAAACAATAAAAATATAAACATGAAAAGATTTATTATCATTACTTTGCTTGCTGTGTTTCTTTCTGTTATTCATTCAGGAGTTATGGCACAGAGTGATACAACCAAGCCCTGGAAAGCAGGTGGTGTAACCTCACTCATGCTCACTCAGGTCGCTTTGTCGAACTGGGCCGCAGGTGGACAGAACTCCATCTCCGGATCTGCTATGGTCAGCCTGTTTGCGAATTACCATCAGAAAAGATCGCAGTGGGACAATACTTTGGAATTGGGATATGGTTTGCTGAAGCAGGGCAAAGCCGGGATCATCAAGAGCGACGACAAGATCGATTTCAGTTCCAAATATGGTCAGTATGCCTTTAAACACTGGTATTACAGCGCTATGCTGAATTTTAAGACGCAGTTCGCGCAGGGTTTCAATTATCCGAACGACAGTGTGATGATTTCCGATTTTATGGCTCCTGCCTACCTCATCGTGGCACTGGGGATGGACTATAAGCCGGCTGATTATTTCACCCTGCTGATTGCGCCCCTTACCGGAAGGATGACTTTTGTCAACAACCAGACCCTGGCCAACCGGGGCGCATTCGGTGTTGATCCGGCAGTTTACGATGATCTCGGTTCCCTGATCACCGCAGGGAAAAAAACCAGGAGCGAGTTTGGAGGCTATGTTAAGGCAGCCGTGAAATACGATATTGTTAAAAATATCACCCTTCAGGCCAAGCTGGATTTATTCTCAAATTACCTGAAAAATGCACAGAACATCGACGTAAACGGCGAGCTGTTGCTGGCCATGAAAGTGAATGAGTTCATTTCTGCGAATGTTACTGTAAATGTGGTTTATGATGATGACGTAAGGATCAGCATCGATGATAATAAGGATGGGGTGACAGACCGGACTGGTCCCAGAACACAGTTCAAGGAAGTGCTGGGTGTGGGTTTCTCTTATAAATTTTAATCATAAAAACAGATCACTATGGGAATTCTGAAAGAATTCAAGGACTTTGCCATGAAAGGCAATGTCATCGATCTTGCAACCGCGGTTATCATCGGCGGAGCCTTTGGAAAAATCGTAAGCTCCATGGTGAGCGATATTTTGATGCCGCCGATCGGCTTGCTGCTTGGTAATGTGGACTTCAAAGACCTGAAGTTCGTAATGAAGGACGCGGTGGGGGAGGTTCCTGCCGTGACACTGAATTACGGGATGTTCATTCAGAATGTGATTGATTTCCTGATTATCGCATTCTGTGTTTTCATTGTCGTGAAGGTCTACCAGAAGGCCAACCGCAAGAAAGAAGAAAAACCCGCACCGGCTGAACCCAGCAAGGAAGAACAGTTGCTGACTGAGATCAGGGACCTTTTGAAAAACAAGCAGTAGGCCCGATTAAAGACGGTCGAGATAAACAATGCCGTTCAGGTGATCGATCTCGTGCTGGAAGATGTGGGCCGTGTATTCGTGGGAGATTCTTTCCGATTTGTGTGTCCCGTCGGGCAGGTCGTATTCCACTTCTACCCATATCGCGCGGAGCGAATTGTCCTGCATTCCGGGTATTGACAAACATCCGTCGGGACGGAGTTTGGTGGTGTCAGAATATGCAGTAATCCTCGGGTTCAGATAAACTTCCCAGGGACGGTTGTTCCAGGTTCCCTTGTCGTAGCGCTGAACCCAGATAATATCTCGGCTGATCCCCACCTGTGGGGCTGCAATTCCGACACCTCCAGCCTGCAAAACAGTCACTTTCATCCGGTCAATCAGGTAAAACAGGGTGGTGGTGTCGTTGAGATTGACATTGCGTGATTGTGCCCTCAGAATGAGGGAGTCGGCAAACACGAAGTAGTTCAGGATATACATGGAAGAATCCCTGCCATTGCTGAAGATCAGGGATTTTTCAGCATCGGTGAAGGCAAGACTGTCGATGGTCTCAGGCGGGTTATCTGCGGGAGGCTCGTCCTCCTTGTGACAGGCACAAAGAACAGGGATAAAAGCAAGGGCGATCAGGAGCAGAAAGTACTTTTTCATAAATTTTTTGATTATTATTGCAAATATAGAAAAGAATTCAGGATCACCCGTTTCGTTAACCCGGGGGAAAATTAAATTGTTTACCTATGAAACATGAAATTCAATGTCAGTGGCTGGATAATATGGCTTTCGAGGCCGAAATTGGCGGACATAAGCTCATCCTTGATGCGGATGTAAGTGTCGGCGGAAATGACCAGGGACCCCGTCCCAAACCCTTGTTGCTGACAGCTTTGGCCGGATGCAGCGGCATGGATGTCATCGCTATCCTGGCAAAAATGAAAGTCGTGCCTGAAGCCTTCAGTATGACAGTTGAGGGGGAACTGACAGAAGAACACCCCAGGCATTACCGTTCAATCAACATCATTTATCGGTTCAAAGGGCATGACCTGCCTGTCGATAAACTTGAAAAAGCCGTTCAATTGAGCCAGGAGAAGTACTGCGGGGTGAGTGCGCAATTAAAAATGGGGGTGCCATTGACGCACAGCATCGAGGTCATCAGTTAAACGCCTCTTTTAATACGGCGAATTCACTCATTATCATTCCGGTAGCTCCCCAGACCACTTCCCCCTGTATGTCGAAATAGGGCATGCGGACCAGGCGGCCGTCAAATAGCGGGATGTCCTTCTCAAGAATCAGGTTCGTTGCAAACCCTTCAATATCAGCTTCGATCAGCCGGTCAACTTCTTTAGGGTCGGGACTGAAAGCGGGCGTTTCTGCACTGAAAGCGAGAAAGGGACTCAGCAGGAATTGGCTGGGCGGAATATACAGTTCGCTGAGTGCCCCGATAAGTTCAATCCCTTCAGGGGGCCAGCCGGTTTCTTCCCGGGTTTCCCGGAGAGCTGTCTGCCAGAGATCAGCATCCGCGGGATCCGGTTTACCCCCCGGAAGGGAAATCTGCCCGCTGTGATGACCGCCGTAAAGGGGACGCCTGATCAAAACCGTGTAAACTGCCCCTTCCTTGGGATATAGAAGGAGCATGGCGGCCGACTTTCTGACCTCCCTGCCGGCTATGAATTCCTTCTCCCGGCTTCCCGGTACCATCTTCATATGAGCTTCTTTACCCGGAAGTTGCCCGCTGAGCCTTTCCCGAAGAAAGACCGTAAACCTGCTCAATTCACCGCTTTTCATAATCTTTACTGATGCAAAAATAAGGTAAAGCCTATTCACCGCTGCAAACATTCCGTAAACACCGCCGACGGCCGGCAAGGAGGGAGGATTGTTTATAAGTTTTGTGAAAAAAAGGCATTATTGTTTGGGGGCAAGGCTTTTTTTGCTAAATTTGCAGCGTCAAAAGAAATTAATAACCTTAAAAAACCAAAATTTATGAAGAACTTACTGAAACTTGCAGTTGTGGCAGTTATCATCGTTGCTATTAACGCATGCGGCAGCAAGACCGACACTCCCGAAGCAGTAGCTGAGAAATTCCTCACCCACCTGAACAAGAAGGAATATGCTGAAGCTAAGAAACTCGGAACCGAGCAGACCTCACAGTGGGTCGACATGATGGAAAGCTTTTCATCCATCGGTGGCGAGCAGGAACAGAAAGAAGCCAAGATTGAGAACCTGAAGTGCGACACCAAGGAAGACAAATCTACCTGCACCTACCTCAGCGACGGTAAAGAAGAAAAGATCGAGCTGATCAAGAAAGACGGAAAATGGCTCGTTGATATGAAAAAAGAAGGCACAGATCAGCCCCCGGTTGATGAGCCTGTTGATACTACTGCTACCACTGACGAGACTGTAGTTGAGTAATATCTGAAGCTTTTGGAGCGATGAAAAAGATTCTCATAATCATTTTCATCGCTCTTTTCATTTTAGCCGGCGGAAGCTGGCTTTTTTTACATCTGTACAATAAATCCACCGAGCGTGACCAGGCCGTAACCTATTACCGCCTCACACCCGAAGAGAAAGCACTGCTCCGTGACGGAGATATCATCCTCAGACACGGTTTCGGTTTTGTCAGCGATATGATCGTGGAACAGCTTGATGAACAGTACGATATATCTCATTGCGCCATTCTTTGTAAAGATACGAACGAATTAATGATCATCCATTCGGTATCTTCATCAATCTCTCCCCACGATGGCGTGCAGTCACAGGATTTTGATCCCTTTATCCGCGACAGCCACTATAACTCGGTGATCGTGGTTCGCTACCGCTCCGGAAACGATTCTGCTGACAACAGCGGGATCAGCCTGCGCGCGAGGGAATACCTTAAAAAAGAAATTCCATTTGATCATGGTTTCGACCTGGAAGATACTTCCGAGTTTTATTGCTCTGAGCTACTGTGGAAATGCATCCTTAATGAATACCACGACGATATCTTCCTCGATCACCGCAACGAAAGGAAAGACCACATGCGCTTCGATATCTTTCTCGACACCTCCCGCTTCGAAATTGTGCTGAATCATCACCTGAAGAAGGATAAGGAAAGCCATAGTTTCCAGAACCTCAGTGCACGCAATCTCCGGAATTTCAAACCGGTAAGTCAATAACTGACAAGCTTTCACGTCATTTGTCTTCCGCCTTAGGCGAATTATTTATACTTTTGGGGAAACCATTCATTCAACCATATGTTGCTTCAGGGAAAAACTGCCCTCATCACCGGGGCCGCCAGGGGAATCGGAAAAGCCATCGCGCTCCGCTTCGCCGAAAACGGTGCGCAGATCGCCTTCTCGGATATCGCTCTTAATGATGCCACCGCCGCACTTGAAACAGAATTGAACAGCATGGGCATCAAAGCCAAAGCTTATGCTTCCGATGCCAGCTCTTTTACCGACAGCGAAAAGCTGGTCAACGATGTGATCAGCGAGTTCGGACGCATTGATGTCCTTGTGAATAATGCAGGTATTACACGCGACAATCTTTTATTGCGAATGAGTGAGGCCGACTGGGACCTGATTATGAAGGTTAACCTGAAATCGGTGTTCAATCTGACCAAAGCAGCACAAAGAGAATTTCTTAAACAGCGGTCAGGCTCCATTATCAATATGAGTTCAGTAGTTGGTGTGGCAGGTAATGCCGGTCAGTCAAATTATGCTGCAACCAAAGCAGGCATCATCGGCTTCACCAAGTCCATAGCACAGGAACTCGGATCGCGAAGCATCCGCTGCAATGCCATCGCACCCGGCTTTATTGAAACCGAAATGACCCACCAGCTCCCGGCAGAAGCCCGTGAGAAATGGCTGGAGGATATTCCGCTCAAACGCCCGGGAACCCCGCTCGACGTGGCGAATGCCGCCCTTTTCCTGGCCTCTGACCTTTCCGCATACGTGAACGGTCAGGTGCTGAACGTCTGCGGTGGCATGAATACCTGAGAACACCTGCAGAATAAGGCTGTGACAGCTTCTCCTAAAGAGGCACCGGATCTTTAATAACTGCCTGTTATTGAAGTCAATCCGGTATAATCTGCACGTATCCTCCCGGGGATGCCGGGTGCGCTGCTTTGAAGCCGTCATTTATACCCCGTATTCAGAGCTTTCGTATCCAGTTTACCGACGATTTTGTTTACTTTTGCAACCTTAAATGTAATTTAACGTAGTTACATTGACTTTTTTTTGACAATCCAACTCACTCAGATTGAAAAAATGAAGAATAAGTATTATGACCTGATCTATCAGACTTTCGACTTTCCGCAGCCTGAGTTTAAGGTGGAGGATAGTGAATTGTACTTCAATGAAATCCCATTGATGGACATTATCAAGCAATACGGGACACCCGTTAAACTTACCTATCTGCCCAGGATATCCCAACAGATACAGAAGGCCAAGAAGCTGTTTAATGTCGCTATCGCCAAGGCCGATTATAAAGGGGAGTACTTCTATTCCTATTGCACCAAAAGCTCTCACTTCTCCTTTATACTCGAAGAAGCACTGAAGAACGACATCCACCTGGAGACCTCTTCAGAATTCGATATTGAGATCATAAAGCAGCTGTATGAGAACAAGACGATTGACAAAGACATTTACATCGCCTGCAATGGCTTTAAGCGCGATAAGTATGTCCAGAATATTCTGGATCTGATCCATATGGGATTTGAGAACACCATTCCGGTACTCGACAACAAGGATGAACTGAAAGTGCTGGAGGCCGGCCTGAAGCGAAAAACGAAGATCGGGATTCGGATCGCTGCTGAGGAAGAACCACAGTTTGACTTCTATACCTCCAGACTGGGCATACGCTATGCCGATATCGTCGATTTTTATAAGCGTTCCATTAAGCCCAATTCAAAACTGGAACTGAAAATGCTGCACTTCTTCATTAATACGGGAATAAAGGATACCGCCTATTACTGGAATGAATTGTCGAAGTGCGTGAACGTATATTGCGAGCTGAAAAAGATCTGCAAGGAACTGGATACCCTGAATATAGGGGGCGGATTCCCGGTGAAAAATACCCTGGCGTTCGATTATGAATACGAATACATGACCGAGGAAATCGTTTTTCAGATCAAGAACATCTGCAACCAGAACAACATCGAAGAACCTAATCTCTTTACGGAATTCGGATCATACACTGTGGGTGAAAGCGGGGCAGTACTGTATTCGATACTGGGTCAGAAACAACAAAACGACCGTGAGCTCTGGCACATGATCGACAGTTCCTTCATGACCACCCTGCCCGACACATGGGCTATTAACCAGCGTTTTGTCCTCCTGGCCGTCAATAACTGGGACCATGAATACCAGAGGGTTTTCCTCGGCGGACTGACCTGCGATTCACACGACTATTACAATGCCGAGGCCCATGCCAATGCCGTTTTCCTCCCCAAGTACGGTCCCGATGAAAAGCAGTACATCGGACTTTTTCATACCGGTGCCTATCAGGAATCCCTTGGCGGCTACGGTGGAATACAGCATTGCCTGACGCCCGCTCCCAAGCATATACTCATCGACCTCGACAAGGACGGCGAGATCACCACCAAACTGTTTGCTAAAGAGCAGAGCTATAAATCCATGCTCAAGATCCTCGGATACCTCTGAGCCTGCGGATTGCATCACACATTTTTATGCTGCTGCTTGTAAGCATCAGAAAAAACGCCTAATTTTGCGCCGGCAATATGGTACCGTTTTTGTCTTTTTTGCACCCAATTAAAATTAAAATATTCATTATGAGAACAATCATGAAATCAATGCTGGCGTTGGCCGTGATCATTCTGGCTTTCTCCTTCACTTCTGTGGCTCAAACCGCCAAACCCTTTACCGGAACCATTACCTACAGTATTACTTACGCAGGCAACATTGATGCTGCTACCATGGCACAACTTCCCAAGATCACCACCGTTAAAGTGATGGGCAACAAGCAGAAAACGGAGATCCCTTACGGCCCTGTTACCATCTGGGTGCAGAACGACGGCGATAAAAAGGAAGCCATGCTGATGCTCGATCAGATGGGCCAAAAGATCTACTACAAACTGAACGAAGCTGAGATCGAAGAAGATTACAGCAAGAACGGAACCCCGGAAATCACTTATTCAGATGAAACAAAAACCATTGCCGGCTATGTCTGCAAAAAGGCCGAATTCAAAACCTTTGATGCCGATGGAAACTCCCAGGTGAGCGTTGTGTACTATTCAGAAGAACTTGGCGGAGCCGCCCTGAATTATGGATCAAATTTTCAGGGATTGAAAGGTTTACCGCTTGAATATACCACCCCTCAGGGTGATTTTACTGTGACCAACACCGCCACCGAAGTAAAAAAAGGCAAGGTGAAAGATCTGGATTTTCTCGTTCCCAGCGATTTTATTGAATGTACCCCCGAGGAAAAAGCCCAGCTGAGGTCGATGTTCAGCGGCGGAGAATAAGAATTATAAACCGTTTTGTGTTGATAAATCCCCTGCTTTGCGGCAGGGGTTTTATTTTATAATACGTTACTTTGTCCGATTATTCGGATCTTCAGCTAAGTATGGCCAAAAAAGAAAAAGAAGCAGAACCGGTTAAAAACACTTTCAAAAAAGAGCCGGTACCCGAGCCTGAGACGGAAAAGGAGCAGAAGAAACCCCGGCAGAAATCAGTCAAAGCCGGGAAAGCAAAATCTGCATCTCCCCGGAAAATGCCTTTTCAGGGTCTCGTGAAACTCCTGAACAACGACAAGTTCAGAAGAGTCAGCGGCCTGTTTTTCCTCTTGCTGAGCTTCTATCTGCTCTTTGCCTTCGTTTCTTACTTCATGAGCTGGAAATCTGACGACAACATCTTCAGTAGCGGCCTCAGCGGGGTCTTTGCTGATCAGTCACTCGTGGCCGAAAACTGGATGGGCAAAATGGGAGCTTTCTTTGCCTATGTCTTTATCAAAAAGTGGTTCGGGATCGCATCATTCTTCTTCGTTTTTCTGCTGCTGATCACAGGACTGCGACTCTTCGTGAATGTCAGCCTGCTGCCGCTGGGGAAAAGCTATCGCTACTCATTCTTCGGCCTGGTGTGGATATCCCTGGCCTGCGGTTTTTTTGTGAACAGCGGCGACACGCTTGTGTATTGCGGTACTTTCGGCTATGAAGGCAATCAATGGATGAATGCCGTGGCCGGTAAAACCGGGACTGCCATCTTTCTGGTCTTCGTCCTCTTCGCTTTTCTGATGATTGCCTGGAGCATACACCACTGGTGGCAGCGCAAACCGGTTCCGGAACCGGAAGAAGACATCCCTGAGGAAGATATGGAACTGCGCAATGTGCTGCTGGACCATCAAAGGCATTCCGGTGCCAACGAAGAACTGATCTTCGAAACAGGGCCGGACCTCTTGCATGATGATGTTTCCATCAGGGAAGATGACTTCCCCGAAGAAGAAGTCCCCGAAGGCATTGATAATATCGAATTCACCGTTGAGAATACGAATGAGGACAAGGAAATCCTCACAAGCGATGTAATTGAACCCATCAGCGGGCAGAAGGAGCATTTCGGGATTGATACGCCCTATGATCCCACGCTTGACCTGAAAGACTATCAGTTTCCGCCGCTGGATCTGCTCAGGGAATATGAAACAGGAAACATCGCGGTCCAGAACGAAGAACTGGAAGCCAATAAGAACCGCATCATCAAAACCCTGCGGAATTATTCCATCGAGATCGAAAAGATCAACGCCACCATCGGACCTACGGTCACCCTCTACGAGATCGTTCCTGCGCCGGGAGTGAGGATATCCAAGATCAAGAACCTTGAAGATGATATCGCACTCAGCCTCTCCGCGCTGGGGATCAGGATCATCGCACCGATGCCGGGTAAGGGAACCATCGGTATTGAAGTGCCGAACCAGAATCCCAAGGTGGTCTCTATGCGGTCGATGCTGGCTTCTGATATCTTTCAGGAAACCCAGTTCGACCTGCCGATTGCTTTGGGGAAAACCATCAGCAATAAGCCATTCGTGGCCGACCTGAGCAAAATGCCCCACCTGCTGATCGCCGGAGCGACCGGTATGGGGAAATCCGTGGGACTCAATGCCATTATTTCATCCTTATTATATAAGAAGCACCCCTCGCAGCTCAAGTTTGTGATGGTTGATCCCAAAAAGGTCGAACTTACCCTGTTCTCAAAGATCGAGCGGCATTATCTGGCCAAACTGCCCGATGCAGAGGAAGCCATACTGACCGATAACAAAAAGGTGGTGCGCACCCTCAATGCCCTCTGCATCCTGATGGATGAACGATATGAGCTGCTGAAAGCTGCCGCCGTGAGAAATATAAAGGAGTATAACGCGAAATTCATCGCCCGGAAACTCAATCCCGAACAGGGCCACAATTATATGCCCTATATCGTGCTGGTGGTGGATGAGTTCGCCGACCTTTACATGACAGCCGGCAAGGAGGTGGAATATACCATCACACGTCTGGCACAGCTCGCGAGGGCCATCGGAATACATCTGATCATCGCCACCCAGCGACCCTCGGTGAACGTGATCACAGGGACCATCAAGGCCAACTTCCCGGCGAGGATTGCTTTCAGGGTCTCTGCCAAGGTCGACAGCCGAACGATACTCGATGCTTCAGGAGCTGATCAGCTGATCGGCAGGGGCGATATGCTCATTTCTACCGGAAGCGACCTGCTCCGGCTGCAATGCGCATTTCTGGATACCCCTGAAGTGGAGGCCATCACCGAATTCATCGGGGCCCAGCGCGGTTACCCCACAGCCTTTGACCTGCCGGAATGTCCGGAAGAAGACGGCGGCGATGGCGACAATTCCTTCGATCCCTCCGAACGCGATCCCATGTTTGCCGATGCGGCCCGCATCCTGGTCGCCCACCAGCATGGTTCCACCTCCCTCCTGCAGCGTAAGCTGAAACTGGGCTATAACCGGGCAGGACGCATCATCGACCAGCTGGAAGCCGCAGGAATACTAGGACCTTTCGAAGGGAGCAAGGCCCGCGAGGTCAGAATCAAGGATCTTCAGTCTTTGGAACAGTTATTGGAAAACAACAACCCCAATTTATAAAATCACTATTCATATGAAGAAGTTACTGTTTTTGCTGCCTTTTGCCTTGTTGTTCGTCAACGCGAAAGCGCAGGTCGACACCAAAGCGAAAGGTATACTGGATGGCGTAGCCCTGCAAACAAAGTCCTATACCACCATCGAAATTGAGTTCACCTACACCATGGAAAATAAAAAGTCGGGCGTGAAAGAAAGCAAAAGCGGTACCGCCTGCATGAAAGGTGACAAGTACTGGGTAAGCTTCGCCGGACAGACGATCATCAGCGACGGAAAAACACAATGGACCTACATCAAATCAAGCAACGAGGTACAGATCAACACCGTTGACCCCAGCGATGACCAGTCAATGAATCCCAGCAAGCTTCTGACGGCTTATGACAAGAGTTTTACCCCTAAGTTCATCAAGGAAGAGGTCAGAGGCGGAAAAACCCTTCAGATCCTGGATCTGACGCCTCTCAAAGGCCGTTCATACCACAAGATCAGGGTGGAGATCAACAAGACCGCCAAACAGATTTCCAGGTCCATCGTTTATGATAAGAACGGAACCACCACCTACACCTATGATGTCATAAAATTCACACCCAATAAAGCCATCGCAGATACCAAATTCACTTTCCGGACGGCTGATTATCCGGGAGTGGAAGTGATTGATCTGCGCTGATCTTCTCTTTGAACGCCGGGGCCGCCTTTGGGCGGCCTTTTTTTTGAACCTCCCGCTTCAGTAAGGGTTTTTCCGGCATGAAAAAAACATTATCTTTGTGCCATAATTTTCTAAATACTTAATAATTAATCTAATATCCTTTTTTATGGAACAGGTGAATACCGAAAAGACCGCAACGCAGAAAGCAATGGAGCTTGAAAGCCAGTACGGAGCGCACAATTATCATCCGCTGCCGGTGGTTTTAAGCAAGGGTGAGGGGGTTTATCTCTGGGACCTTGAAGGGAAAAAGTACTTCGACTTCCTTTCGGCCTATTCGGCAGTAAACCAAGGACATTGCCACCCAAGGATCATCGGGGCGCTGGTGGATCAGGCGTATACCTTAACGCTGACCTCCAGGGCTTTTTACAACGATGCCCTGGGCCCTTACGAGAAATACGTCACCGAATACTTCGGTTATCAGAAAGTGTTGCCCATGAACACCGGTGCGGAAGGCGATGAAACGGCGATCAAGCTTTGCCGCAAATGGGCTTACAAAAAGAAAGGCATCCCGCAGAATGAGGCCAAAATCATCTGCTGTGAAAACAATTTCCATGGCCGCACCACTACCATTATCTCCATGTCGACGGATCCGGATGCATATGCTGATTTTGGTCCTTATACACCCGGATTTATCAAGATCCCGTACAATGACCTGGCTGCTCTCGAAAACGCCCTTCAGGATCCGAACGTCGCTGGTTTCCTGGTGGAACCCATACAGGGCGAGGCCGGCGTGTTTGTCCCGGACGAAGGTTATCTGAAAAAGGCTTATGACCTCTGTAAATCAAAGAATGTCCTGTTTATTGCCGATGAGGTACAGACCGGGATTGCCCGAACCGGAAAGCTTCTGGCCTGTGATCACGAAGGGGTACGTCCCGACATCCTGATCCTGGGTAAAGCCCTTTCAGGAGGTGTGTATCCTGTTTCTGCCGTTCTGGCCGATGATGACATCATGCTCTGTATTGAGCCCGGACAGCACGGATCGACCTTCGGGGGCAATCCCATCGCCGCCCGGGTGGGCATTGCCGCCTTACAGGTGGTAAAAGATGAGAACCTGGCAGAGAGGGCCGAACGCCTCGGACAGATCTTCCGTCATGAAATCGGAAAGATTGAGTCGGACATGATTGAGCTGGTGCGCGGGAAAGGACTGCTCAACGCGGTAATCATCCGGCCCAAGGATGGTAAAACAGCATGGGATGTCTGCATCCGCATGATGGAAAACGGACTGCTGGCCAAGCCCACGCATGGTCATATCATTCGTTTTGCACCTCCCCTGATCCTTACCGAAGGTCAGGTGTACGAGGCCATTGAGATCATCAAAAAATCGATCTTATCCTTCTGAGAAAACCCTGCAGAAAACAAGGGCGTCGCAACAGCGGCGCCTTTTTTTTGGGGGGAGCGATACAGAGGTGTTGGGTCGAAAGTCTTAAAGTCGAAGGTCAGAAAGTCGAAAGTCAAAAGGCCTGATGAGCGTCGTGGCATCGAATATCCTTGTTCCGTGTTCGGATATGAATTCGGGTGACGGAGGTGACGGAGGTGACGGAGGTGACGGAGGTGACGGAGGTGACGGAGGTGACGGAG
>CALGYY010000100.1 GCA_937934705.1 uncultured Bacteroidota bacterium | reverse complement strand
GAGATAAAGGAATGTGACTGGAGTTCAGACGTGTGCTCTTCCGATCTTCTGTCTGACTGACGACGGGGGTGAATGGTACGGACAGGTAATCATCATAGAATAAAAGCTGAAGTGGACAAACCCTGACAACAAGTTTCACAAAAACTACAAATATGAAAATCAGCGGATTTACCATGGTTCGCAATGCGACAAAGTATTACTTCCCGATCAGGGAATCCATCATGTCGGTTTTGCCTGTTGTAGATGAATTCGTTGTGGCACTTGGGCAAGGGGATCCGGATGACCGGACCCGTGAAGTGATCGGGTCCATTGGCTCCGAGAAGATCAGAATATATGACCGGGTCTGGAATGAAAGCGATTTTATTGACGGAAAGGTCTTTGCCGGAGAAACAAATTTTGCCCTCAGTCAATGCCGGGGAGACTGGTGCATCTACCTGCAGGCCGATGAGGTCATTCACGAGAAAGACCATGAAAAGATCGCAACTCTGTGTGAGAAATATCACCCGGAAACACGTGTTGACGGGTTCCTCCTGCGTTTCAAACATTTCTTCGGGGATTATGAACATTACCTGCCTTATCACGGCTGGTATAAAAATGAGATACGGATTATCCGTAATCATGCGGGTATCTATTCATATAAAGATGCACAGTCGTTCCGAAAAAACGATGATGAAAAGTTAAATGTGGTCCGCACGGATGCAGATGTTTTTCATTACGGATGGGTTCGTCCGCCCCATCTGATGCAATCCAAAAAGAAAGAACAGGATTCCATGCATCACGGAAAGGACAAGACGCGGGAAGAATATCGCTGTAAACCAAAAGAATTCAGTTATGGTGCTTTGGGTAATATTCCTGTGTACCCGGGAACACATCCGGTAATTATGGAAGATTTCCGCAAAAAAATTAACTGGAAGGAAAAACTCAACTATTCAAAAAAAGCAAAGCTTGACCGGCCAAAAATGAAGCATGAAAAAGCAAAGTATCGCTTCATCACAATGATCGAAAATATTTTTAATCACGGAAAAGACCTTTTCGGTTATACCAACTGGAATATTATAAGGATTCATGGTAAATGATAAAAATTGAGAAATATCCTTGAACAACAATTATGACAACATCAACTGAAAGAACACTTCGCTTAATGCCTTTCCTGCTTCTCCCGGGAAGACTGATTCTGTTTTTAGTTGTCCAGGCATTGATCGCTTTTTTAGCCAGTTCCTGGGAATTCTCACAAAAATACTGGCTGTTGACAGCAACGCTTACAAACATTATCTGTATTGTTCTTCTGATAATTATCTACAGGAAAGAAGGCAATAATTACTTCTCAATCTTCAGATTCAGTAAGAAAAGCATCAAAAAAGATATCCTTATATTCTCAGGATTGGCTGTTCTGTCGATTTTGCTTGCGACCGTACCAGCACAATTACTGAGTTATATGTTATGGGATGACCCTGATGTTCCAACAAGCTTACTGTTTGCTCCCATTGAAGATTGGCTGGCCTACCTCCTGCTGATCAGCTTTCCCCTAACGATCGCCCTGGCAGAGCTGGGACTGTATTTTAAGTATATTATGCCAAAGCTGCTCATCCAATTAAAGTACAAATGGTTAGCAGTAATGCTGCCGGCTGTGTTTCTTTCTCTGCAGCACATCACCTTACCATATATTCCAGATTTCAACTTCATCCTGTACAGGAGCATTGTATTTTTTCCTTTCGCGCTATTAATTGGCCTATCTCTTTATTACCGCCCTTCACTTTTTGTTTACTTTGCCATTTTGCACGGCATTCTGGACCTCGGAACCGTTTTAATGATATTTATCAACAAATAATAACCAAATGAGCACAAACTTTTTCAGGCTGCTGATCCTTTTCACACTAATACAGCAAACAGCTCTTTCACAAAATATTGTCATTGGAAAGTTTGACACCATAAGCTCAGCCATCCTGAAAGAAAAACGTGTTATACGGATTTATCAGCCAAATCAAAACAGGGTTATTGATGCCCCACAGGAACGCTACCCCGTTATTTATCTTTTAGACGGTGACTGGCACTTTTCCTCAGTGGTTGGGATCACTGAGCAATTGAGCTACATCAATGGCAATAATATTTGCCCGGAAATGATTATTGTTGGAATATCCATCCTTGACCGGTATCGTGATTTAACTCCTTCACGCGACACTAATTGGAGTAAAACTTCGGGTGAAAACAGTAAGTTTATCTCGTTCATTAAACAAGAACTCATACCATACATTGATTCAAATTATCCCTCGAGTGTTTACAGGATATTCATCGGACATTCACTCGGAGGATTAACCGTTATCAACACCCTGGTGACTGACCCGGACTTATTCAATGCATACGTAGCCATTGATCCAAGTATGTGGTGGGATAATCAGTCCTCACTGAAAGAAACGAAAATTGCCCTCTCTGAGAAAACATATAACAACATTAATTTATATCTGGCCATTGCCAACAGTATGGATCGTGATATGGACACCCTTAAGGTCAGAAATGATAAGACGAGGAATACATTGCCGATTCGTTCTTTACTGGAATTTTCAGACCATTTGAAACTTTGCAACGGAAATAAACTGAATTACAAGGTAAAGTATTATCCCGATGAAAATCATGGAAGCGTACCATTGAAAGCTACTTATGATGCCTTAAGATTCATATTTGACTTTTACAATCTGCAATTAACAAAGAAAGACTATGCAGATACCAGTATGTCATTAGGAATCAGAATTGTGAATCATTATAAAAACATCTCTGAAAAAATGGGTTACCTTATTGTTCCTTCGGAAGAATTTATTAACACATTAGGATACAATGCACTATATATGTCTAATTACAAACTCGCTCAATACTTTTTCTCCTTAAATATATCTAACTACCCCGACAGTTTTAATGCGTACGATTCCTATGGAGATTATTTCGTCGCGACGGGAGACAGGAATGAGGCTGTAAAGATGTATGAAAAATCTTTATCAATCAGAGAGAGCCAGGAAACAAGAAGAAAATTAGAGCGGATCTCTGTTGAATGAGATTGGCCATTCCGATGCCTTTACCATTAGTATCTTATAACCATACTCAAACGATTATCCATGAACAAATATCTTTTTTTCTTTTGTATCTCGCTTTGCGCATGGATTAACCTCAGCGCCCAGTACTGCACCAGTGACCAGCGTTTCACCAATTTCCCGGTCTTCACTGAAGCCCAGCTCGGGTATGACACGACAGTGGTTTATGGCCAGGCGATGAATCATCAGGGGCTGGTACAGGATCTGCTTCTGAATATCTGTTTTCCCGACACAAACCTTGACACTTTTCACAAAAGACCATTGGTTGTACTGATGCATGGCGGAGGATTTCTCGTCGGCAGCCGCAATGACATGAACAGTATGTGCATACAGTTTGCAAGAAGGGGATTTGTTGCTGCGACCATTGGTTACAGACTGGGGTGGGATTCAGGAGGAGCCGGATGCAACGGAGACACGCTTTCAAACATCAGAGCAGTTTACCGGGGACTACAGGATGCTCATGCGGCAGTCCGTTACCTTGTTGCCCATGCAGAAACATACAGAATTGATACAGCCTGGATTTTCTCAGGAGGGGAAAGCGCCGGAGGTGTCAACACGCTGAACCTGGCTTTCACACAACAGAGCGAAATGAATACACGATATCCTTTCCTGGAACCAAACCTGGGCGCCATCTACAATTCCGGTAACGGCCTGACGAATTCTTTCTCCTTAAAAGGAATATTCAACAACTGGGGAAGTATCGTTGATACCGGTTTTATCAACATCGAAGATGCACGGCCTATGATCGCCTTTCATGGCGACATGGATGAGTGTCTGCCGATTGATTACGGACCCTATAATACTTGCCTCAACTACGTTCACCTCTATGGCAGTCGGGCAGTTTATGAACGATTGCAGACTCTCGGTCAGTGTGCAGAAATCAACATTAAGACGGGAGGTGATCACGGGATCTACGATGAAACGCCTGAATCAGACCTGTACAGGGTAAACCGGGCAAGCTGTTTCTTCAAAAGCCTGTTCTGTCAGGATTGCGCTTCGAAAATACTTAACGACAGCACTTCTTCAGATTGCAGCATCACCGGAATCACGCCTCCCTTCAGCACTGCGAGCCACGTCAGCATTTATCCCAATCCCGGAAACGGAATCATTAGTATATATACCGGCATGGAATCTGAGTATACTTCCAGCCTGCGACTATACAACCTGCAGGGTCAAACCATTCATCTCATCCACTCTGATCAAACTCCTGAGATATTCGTGCTTGACATGTCGGGGCTACCATCGGGCACTTACTTCTTTCATCTGATCAGCGGGAAAGAACTGAGGACAGGACGAATCATGATCCTGCAGCCATAAACCTAAGTTAACCTGGTCCTTGCTTTTTGATTAGCTTTGTTGCATGCAAGATAAGCGAATGATCGGTATCCCGGCAGTGCTGACCGGAGCTGCCACTGCCCTGGTACAGGTTTTAATGCTCAGGGAGTTCCTTAAGGTCATGGGCGGGAATGAGCTTGTCACAGGGCTGATCCTGGGTCTCTGGATGCTTTGGACCGGAATGGGGGCCTTCCTGGCGGGGCATATTAGCCGAAAACGTCCGGCAACTCAATCGCTCAGCGTGCTGTTCAGTATGCTGGCCCTGCTCCCGCTGCTGATGGTCACCGCGAATACATTCCTGCGTGATTTCCTTAGCGAACCCGGCGTTTCTCTTTCCTTCAGCACCATCAGCTGGTGGTCGGCGGTGACCCTCCTGCCCTTCTGCATGATGTCAGGTGCGGTTTTCAGCCTGCTTGTTGCAAAAGGACATGAGCACGAAAAACCAAACTCAGGAGGCCGGATCTATGGCCTTGAATCTGCCGGCAGTCTGGCTGGTGGCCTGATCAGCGGAATGCTGATCGCGGGTATTCTCAACAACCTTCACCTGATGATGCTGGCCTCTGCCCTGATGGCAGCGGCAGCCATCCTCGTGATAGCAGTTTCAGGCAGAAAACCGCTCCTGATACTGCCGCTGCTTATTTTCGCTTTTACTTTATTCGCCGGACTGCGTTACGACAGCTCTTTCAGCCTCCAAAAGAAACTCTATCCTGAACAAAACATCCTGGAAGCGAAAGACAGCCCGCTGGGACATCTTGTTCTGACAGAGAAATCATCACAGCTCAATTATTACTGCAACGGAAACCTCCTTTTTACGTCAGATCAGAAAGAATCTGACGAAGCATCGGTTCACTTCGCACTCCTGCAGAGGCAACGGCCTGCTAAAGTTCTTTTCATCGGCGGACATTCCAAAGGGATCTCAGAGGAATGCGCCAAATACAGAGGACTTGCTGTGGATTTCTGCGAGCCTGACCCGGTTTTACTGAATCTTCAGCAACAATACGAAAGTGTTCCGGAGAAGGGGAGTGTCCGGTTTGAAAGCAGAGATTTCCGCATACTGCTGCAGGACAAAACTGCCTGCTACGACGCCATTGTTGTCAGTAACGCTGATCCGGGCAGTTTACTCTTCAATCGCTACTACACCACAGAAAATCTAAAACTTTTCAAACAAGTATTACAGGATTCCGGGGTACTCTCTCTCTCATTGCCCTCCTCTGCAGAGTACATGGGGCCGAAACATCGCGCATTGTTCTCATCCATATTCATGAGCATTCGTTCGGTGTTCCCGCATGTTTTGCTGGTCCCCGGCAACAGGGATTTCCTTCTGGCTTCAGAACAGGAGCTGCGCGCTGACTACGCTGAACTCTCTTCAGAGCGCGGCCTCCGTAACAACTTTGTGAATGCCGATTACCTGGACGACTTTTCAATGGAATTCCGAAGACAACAAATCCTCGAA
>CALGYY010000099.1 GCA_937934705.1 uncultured Bacteroidota bacterium | reverse complement strand
ACAGCGCCCTGGCAAGGATTATTGTTGCCCGCGATGGCCGATGGTTGTGCAGGAACCGTTTGTGTGGTCACGGCCAGTGTCCTTGCTGTGCCGTTACCACAGGCATTACTTGGTGTAACAGTGATGTTACCTGCGCTCACTCCGGCTGTTACAGTGATGCTGTTGGTATTTTGACCTGAAGTGATCGTCCATCCTGCGGGAACTGTCCAGGTGTATGTCACACCCGCAACATTTGTGACTGAGTAAGTTAATCCGACCGCGCCCTGACAGGGATTATTGTTGCCTGTGATGGCTGATGGCTGCGCAGGAACCGGATTAACTGTTATCCAGAATAGCGGTGAGTCCGCGCCATTACCACAAGCGTTGTTGCCGTATACTGACAAATAGCCTGATACCGCAGAGGCAGAAAAATTAAGATAGACACTGTCGTTTCCTGCTCCTGAAGCGATTGTTGCGCCAGTCGGAAGTGTCCATATGTAATTTCCCTGGTTTGTCAGGAAATTAGTGATCTGCGGGACGATAAACAAGACGTTGTTTTGTCCCTGGCAAACGGTCTTCGGCCCTTTAATGCTGTCGGGCGTAGCAGGCAGTTGGTTCACGATAACGCCACCTGCCGCGGCAGTACCATAGCCACATGCATTGGCCGGTGTAACTGTGAAATTCCCCGAGGTTGCAGAAGAGGAAAAACTTACTGTAATACTGTTGGTCCCGTTTCCGGCCGTAATCGTTGATCCCGGAGGAGTCGTCCAGATATAAGATGTGGCACCTGATACAGCAGCAATAGAGTAGACAAGACCGGATTGCCCCTGACAAACCGGGCTTGTTCCCGACATTGCACCTGCTGCTCCGGGAAGGCAGGTTGAGTTGATTATATTAATATCATCCACCCAACAGTTATTTCCATAAGCAGAGGTGCCTGTAAATTTCAACATGACATTCTGCCCTGCATAAGCTGCAAGTGATACCGTTTCCAATCGCCAGTCGCCGGCAACCGATGGTCTCCAGTATGCCGTGGTTGCAGCACCGGTAGAAAGAGTAGATCCCTGTTTATCATAAATCGGTGTGGCCACCCAGGTGGAACCGCAATTAGTTGAAATATAGACCCTCAGGCGGTCATTCTCCGTAGTGTACTGACGGTACGACACATTAAAAGTCAGCGTAGGAGCTGCACCCAGAGGGGTCAGGTTGATATTCGGGGAAATCATATCACCGGTGGAACCTGCTCCATACCAGTAATTCTCAAAAACTGCGGCAGAAGTACTTCCTCCGTTACCATAAGCAGTTCCGCGCTTCCAATTAGTAGAAGTCGTGGATGCCAGGGTCCACTTTTCAGGGGCAAAAGTAGTTGATGAAAATCCCTCTGTCAGAGGAGCGTTTACATTTCCGATGGTAATATATGCTAATTTGGTTATGGTATCACTACCATTTGCATTAGTCGCAATCAATCGCACCTGAAAAGTCCCGTTTGTATTATAAACGACAGAAGGATTCTGGGCCGCAGAAGTTGCGGGGGTTCCATTTTCAAAACTCCATGCCCATGAGGTTGGCAGGTAGTTACTCATATCGGTGAAGTTAATGGTAGCGCCGAGACAAGCATAGGTGCGGTCGGCCTTGAAATCAGCATCCGGTTTAATGGCAGGACGAACATAGAGGTCGGACTCCCAAACACCCCTTCCATATGTGGCTGCTCTCAGCCGGTGATCAGCGAAAGTGGCCCCATAATAAATCTCCAGTTCACGGATTTCCACATTTGGCAATCCGGTACTGAAAAGTATCCAGTTGGGGGATTGATCATCCTTGTAGTACACTCCCACATCAGCGCCCACATATATACCGTGCAAAGCCGATCCTTTTACGGCTCATACAGCATTAAACGGAAGATTCGGAAGAGTTCCCGAAATATTGGTCCAGCTTGTCCCCCCATTGGTCGTCATATAGACCTTGAGCCCGTCAACGTATCCAGAGAAGGTGACGTAAACCCTGTTGGCGTCGGTCCTGTCGACCGTAATATCGGTCAGTAATGCTGAAGAAACCGGCAGGTTAGAAGTCACATTGGTCCATGTGGGAGTTCCCGCGTTAAGGTTGATTGTTTTATAAACGCCGGATTGTTTAATCACATACATGGTATTGATGGAATCCGAAGGTGCAAGGGCCATCCTGAATATGTTCCCGGTTCCGCCAACGGTGCCACGCTGTGACCAGTTCGCTGCGGTCGGAGTCGCATTTATATTCCGGTAAACGTTAGTATAACCCGAATAAATAGTATTTTGATTTGATGGCTGCATGATCATCGGGGTTACCCATTCACCATTTCCACCCTGTCCGGTAGGAGCAATGCTGCTCCAGGTGGTCCCTCCTACCGTTGAATAGAAAATATAGCCATCGGGATAAGAACCAAAGACTCTTGTATTGGAACTATATGAACACATCGCTTCACAACCGTCCCCTCCCCTTTCATGGGTCCAGCTTCCGGAGAGGAGCTTGTTTACACCATTGTCCTGCCATCCGGTCATGATCAGCGCCGGGTTGGTGGTGGAAATGCCCATACCCCACAACTGCGCAATAGCAAGGTTCCCTGAGATATCTGTCCAGGCTGTTCCGTTATTGGTCGTTCTGAAAACGCCACCGTCATTCCCCGAAAACAAGGTGGTGGAACTTCCAGGCAGCCATTCCAGCGCATGATGGTCTGCGTGAGCATACGGATATCCCTGGTTATTTTCCCATGCAGCACAGATCGCCCATGTGGTCCCCCCATTGGTTGATTTTGAAAGATTAACACCACCGATATACAATTCATTGGCATTGGTCGGATTCACGGTAATCACAAGGTCATAAAACGCCTGACCGCCGGCATCGCTGTAATTGTATGCCCATCCCAGCAGGTTGTGATTTGCTGTTGTTTCGTCATAAACCTCGGTAAATGAGGTTCCCGCGTTCGTAGAACGGTAATATCCACCGAATCCCTGATTATCTGCCCTTCCGAGCAAAAGATAAACATTATTGACTGCGGCAGGTGTGACCGCGATGGCTATCCTCTGTATACCCCCTGCCGGTGTAGTGGGGAGTGTGACTGCGGAAAAAGTCAATCCGCCATCTGTAGATCTCCAGAATGCATTGCCACCGGCATAAACGATATTCGGATCATCCGGTTTCAGTTCAATATCGTAAGTTGCGCCCTCGCCTGTTGCATTGACCCAGGTCGTCCAGCCGTCAGTTGTTTTCAGAACACCGGCATTAGTGGCAGCCCACATAATATCGGGATTCGTCGGGTGCATGAGAAGTTTACGGATCACGATACCCTGGCTGACACTGAGGTTCAGTGCCGTACTGTGCCAGGTCTGCCCGCTGTTTGTTGATTTCAGAACGCCCACGCTGTATGTATCTCCCGCATCCCCATCACCTGTAGCCAGGTAAATAATCGAAGTGTCGACATGATTGATGGCCACATCTGATATTCCCAGCACAGCGAAAGTATCGTTCACCGGAAACCAGGTACTGCCTGAGTTATTGCTGCGCCATAGCCCTCCTGAAGGTGCACCTACATACATTTTCGAGGATTGCTTCGGGTTAAAATCGATACAGTTGATGCGCCCGTTTCCGCCGGGCTGACCACTCCAAACCCCGACAGGAGTCGAATTTGGTCCCAGGGATGTCCAGCTTCCAGATGATGATTTTGTCTGAACACCATTGTCAAAGGAGGCCTTGAAGTTGCTGAATTCCTGAAGGACTTCCTCTTCTTTCATTTTTCGCTGACCCGAAGGATACACCCGAGGCTCCATAAACGCTTCCCAGCGTCTGAAGACCTTGTAACCTTTTCCCTTTTCCGGGTTTTTCCCATCCCAGTAGCCATAAAAAGCTGACTGAATATCGTAGAAGTTTGACCGTGGATCGTTCATGAGGTCAATCCATGTGCTGGCATTGACACTGTCACGTACCATTACGTAAGTGCCTGCACGGTTATATGCCTGGTTTTGAGAATAAACAGCCGTCAGGCAGAGCAAGAAAATAAAGTTTCCGAGTATTAATCGCTTCATGGGGAAGAAGTTTTAGTTACAAAACATCGGGGTGTGATGAGGCTTAAATGACATTAAAAACCCTTTTAAGGTTGTCTTTAATGCCCTCAAAATATGAATGTTGTTCATATTAAAAACCGGAATCGGGAAAAAGCCGCCCAAATATACGCAATCACGCGGCTGAAATCAAGGCCTTAACAATAATTTATCACCGTATTTTTCACTACGGCTGATTGCGGTCAAAAGCCCGGCGGGTGCCGAGCTCCGCTGGCTGTTTGGTGGTAATTGAGTGCTGAACCCGCTCCCGATCTCTGTACAAGGACTTCGCATTGAAGTTATACTGCATTAACACAGAATGAAATACAAAACCACAAATCAGGAAAACAAGGGCAAGAACCCTGAACCATTTTTTTCTAAACAGGGGCTGCCAGCAATAAAGAGAGTATATCATAACAAGAGGAAACATCAGGTAAAAAGTATGGGATGATGGCCCTTTCACTGAAAACAGAAAGCTCATCCAAACCCATAAAAAAGCGATTGCAGTGATCAGTAAGATGGGCCTGAAGCCTTGACGCTTCTGCTTCAGAAAAGCGGATACAATCATCCATAAGGGCTGAACCAAACCGATGATGCCTGCCACGATGATGAAGGGGGCAGCCCATATGTACTGATTCAGAAAATCAAGCCTTGAGTTCGTATCTGCACCCATAAAACGGGGGATTTCCATACTGGCCAGAGAAAGAAAGCGGCTTAAAACAGTCGGGAATTCCAGGAGGTTTTTCCAGTTCAGGATCATGTTTCCACCTGTCCCACCCGTGAAGCCGGACCATCCTTCCTGTAACAAAGCGGGCAGCAGCAGTATCCCTGGTATGAGACATCCTGTAATGAAGATCAGAGCGTTATAAAAAAGTTTTTTTAGGTCGGATCTCCCGTTCATTATCCAGGCTGTGGCGACAAAAGGCACAAGCAATACCCACGAAAGATGCAGCTGAAAGATCCACAGCAAGCTGATTCCCATCATGAAGAAGCAGGTTCCGCTTTTCAACCTTCCACTACTGGTGGCGGGCAGAGCTTCAATGAATCCGACAAAAAATGCGATCGCAGCAGGGAGGACATAAGAAGGATTCAAAACATGGGTACCAAAGTTCAGGGTCCAGGGACAGGTAAGTAACCAGCCCCAGATGAACCAGGCCGGAATTTGGGGAAACCTTTTAACGATATAAGCTGCAAAAAGACAGAGCGCTGTCGAATTTAAAAGATTCAGAAGGATATATGGAGCCTCCGGTGCAGGCCAGATATAAAAAGGGAGTCCGACCAGTAATCCCTGAAGTGCTCCGGGAATCTGGGATGAGGTGTACACCACATCCGGTCCGAAGGCAGGAACTGCTCCTGAACTGTAGAAATGGAGCCCGATCAGATATATCTGCAATTCATCTTCAAACCAGAATTCGGAAAACAAGCCGAAAAACAGGCGGTATAAGAAGGCCATGAGCAGCAGTATGGCTGCATAGTACCACTTCATTGAACCACCACCCCACAAGGATGACCTGATCATTTCTTTGTCTGATAAATCCGTAATTCAGTGGCGCCAATTCCGTAT
>CALGYY010000098.1 GCA_937934705.1 uncultured Bacteroidota bacterium | reverse complement strand
ATTAACCATATTATCAACATTATCAGGCAGTTACGTGTTTTGTCATGTACTTAGAAACATAATATGAGGCCGGAAGCTGCATCACGCAATAATAAGGCTGTATCTCTGCCGGAACACTCACTTCTTCCATCCTGCCACCGCTTTCCGCACTCCGCAGAACTGTTCCCTTCTTTTGTGCATTCGCGGGAACAATGTTTTGTTCCGTCAACACCGGTTTGTGCCTGATTACCGATCCCGAAACAGGGTTCGCTCCCGAGCGGTGATCAGTACCGCTTTGCTGAACGCTCACCGTTTGCGACGGCACCGTGCTGCTCTGTCCGGAAACAGAGCTTCCCTGTGTCCGCTGAACAGCGTACTGGGAATTAACGGCTTGGTTCTGAGGAGTTCTTGATTGGGCGAAGAGCATGAGAGGCCCGAAGGCAGCGATGAAAAAAAGTATTGATGTTCTCATAAAATTGCTTGTTAAGACTCCTTTCTTTGCAATAATTATGCCATCTATTTCTATATCTTAAAATTATTTCAGGGAAGATTGTTATGAATTCAGCAAAGGATCAATCAGCGTGGACTCTTTGAAGCAGCGTTGGAAACCACCCGGATCTCGACCCTGCGGTTTTTTTCCATTTTGTCTTCGCTGCGGGCATCGGGATAGAGCATCTGAGTGGCACCAAAGCCGACATAGGTCATCCGTGTTGCTTCCACTCCCTGTCCAACCAGATAATCATAGACCGCTTTGGCCCTGGCTTTTGAAAGGTTCATGTTGAAGTCGTTCATTTTCCTGGTCTGGCAGCTTTCCCAGCTTTGGGGACAGTTGACATGTCCCTGTATTTCGATGACCATGGCAGGATTCTTTTTCATAGTTCCTTCCAGACTTTCCAGGGCAGGTTCCGAGCCCGGCAGTATTCTGGCTTCATTTCCATAAAACAGTATGTTTTCAAAAACCACATTACCGCCCACAATAATGCGGTCCATCTCTGCTTTCATAGTCAGGTTCTCTGATCCGGTCAGGGTCTTGATTTCTTTGGAATAATCAAAATAGCCCTGTTTTTCAATTTTAAGCAGATAGGTTGTATTCGGACTCAGGTCTGTTTTAAAACTGGATACACTGTCAAAAACAACAAGCGGAGCCGTGTTGCCTTTCTTCTTCAGGAAGAGTTTTGCATTGGCATCGAGCAGCACCCCGTTGAGTTTATCCACAATGGTCACCCCCAGTGCTGTCTTTTCAGCCACGGGAACGGTGTTGTTTTGCTGAGCTTGCTCCTGTGGCTTCTTCCGGTAATGGAGTTTCAGCGTATGCCCTTGTCCGCCCGGATAAACATTATCGAGAACCAGCACAAAGATCTCCCCTGTTTTCACCTCCAGAGGTTTAACAAATGACGGTCCCGGCCCGGAATGCATCAATGTATCTTCGGCGCCGACTCTCAGGCCGGTCACAGACTGCACGGCAGGATCGAAGCGTGAAATACAGCTCCTGACCGGCTTCAGCTTCCCTGCCGCCACATCGCTGCAAAAGGACTTGCCGGTAAAGCGGTAGAGCAGAAAATCGTAATCATCCTTTGTGCTTTGCGGAATAATGTCAAAAGACAGGATACAGTCAACAGGAACCCTGAAGCGATACCATACGGTATTGTGTTCCTTTTCGAAGCTGTATAAACTGTTCTTTTCTCCCTGGATTTCCATGAGCTGTCCGGAACCGACCGGTGCTGTAGTAGGACCAAAGACGGTATCTTTGGGCAGGAGGTCAATAATACCACTGCAATCGGCATTGGCCGGAGTAAGGTTTCGCTTGTCCTGCGCCTGCAGCATACCCGCTGAGGACATTAGCAGTGCCCATAAAACAAAAACAGCCGTATTAACGGGTATACACCACCTTTTCCTGTCCGATAATCGCATCTTTCCCGTCATAAAGTTTCAAAACGTAAGCTCCTGCAGCCTTATTGCCGGGAGTCCAGAGCAGCCGGTCCTGTCCAGCCTCAAGTCTGAATTCATCCACCATTCTGCCTTTGATATTATAGATGCAGATCCTGCTGGCTCCAGGATGTTTCCATTGAATGGTAAAAACGGCATCGGCCGGATTGGGGAACACTTTGAGCTGACCGCCTTCCTTTCCTCTTGTATTTTCAATACCGGAAACGTAAGGGGTTCCGATTGCCAGAGTATATTCGCCGCAGCGAAGGGTGTCTGCGATCAGGTCACCGGAAGTGACAGTGCCGGCAATGACAAAGGACGTCACCTGCCAGTCGTCACCGGCTCCTGTGCGGTACAGAAGCAGCAAAGAATCTTTGGACAGAGCGGAGGTCATCAGTGTATTATCGAGATAACCCGTGCTGGTGCTGGTACTCCTGTTATACCTGAAGCGGGCTTTGCTGACAAAGCCTGAGGGGAAAATGCCATCCACCTTCCAGTAACGGTAGTCTGACAAGCGCTGTATATCCGGGTTGGCTGTTTTCAGCGGGTCGGGGGCTACGAAATTGTGTTCCACCCTGACGAAGGCCGAATCGCTGACGCTGACCACATCGAGGGAAAGGTTGGTTGTGGGAAAAGACTTCAGTCCTGTTGATTTGATCACCATATCGTGTGCTGTGATGGCATCAGAGATTTTATCGTAACGGTCCATCATCACGTGGGAAGGCAGAAACGGAACTGAGAAGGTTTTTTGACCAGCTGCACCGGAAAAGCGTATAGTATCCGTGAATTCCTGCCATTGTTCGTTCAAAAAGGTGACTTCAAGGATATTATCATCTGCCATGGCCGGTGCATGATTGAGCCGTTGGCGGACAAAAACCTCGACTGCCCAGGGTCCCGTTCCGCTCACATTAAAGGAATCAACAGAAAAATGCGGGAAACCCGGTGAAAAGATCCATACATCAAAGAAGGGAGTCATATTGATCCCTGTTTCCTGCGTAAGATAATCACGAAATTCCGCTGACGAAATATGGCTGAAAGCGTGGTCATCCATGTATTTCTTCATGACGCTGAAAAAGGTGCTGTCGCCCAGATAACCTCTCAGGGTGTGAGCCACATCAGCGCCTTTATCGTAAACGGTGGATCCATAGGTATACTCCGCCGGGATGCCGTAAACGGCGCGGTAGCCTCCATCTTCAACATGGGTGAACTGAACCACATTCTTATGTAATTCCTGCATATAGGAATAATAATCCTGCGGTCCATACATATACTCATTGAATATAGCTTCACAGTAGCGGGCCCAGCCTTCGTTGATCCACATATCCTCCGCAGTGGCACAGGTTACGGCATCACCAAACCACATGTGCGACAATTCGTGCGACATCAGGTCATCATAGGCTGTTGAGCCATTGATCACCGCGAGTGGGTAAGCAATATTGGTGGCATGTTCCATGGCCCCGCTGTTAAAGGGGACGCCCACGTAGCCCACCCTTTCGAAGCGGTAAGGCCCGAAGCGCTGTTCAAATGCGGTCAGCATGTCGTTCAGATGAATGAATGTATTCTTTGCATTGGTGGTGTCGCCGGCCCTGACATATATGGCGGTGGGGATGTTTCCGGCCATGCCGTTGAAAGTACCCGTCACAGGTACGTACTTCCCCACTGCGACAGAGGCCAGATAGGTCGGAATGCTCGTGAGCATTCTCCAGTGCCATGTTTTGGTGCCGTCGCCATGGTCAGTTCCTGAGATCAAAAGTCCGCCGCATACGGCCATACGATCATCTTTTGTGGTGATATGGATATCATAAGTTGCCCTGTCGACGAAGTCATCGATGCAGGGAAACCATACACGACCATAGTTGTGAGGAACGCTTTCGAAACCAACCCCCAGATTATAGGCGAAATTGCTGTCGGCAGAAAAGTAGAAGCCCCCCCAGCCTGAAGGATCTGTAACAGGATATCCGTGATAGTATACCCTTGTGATGAACGTATCTCCGGAAGAAAAGGCGGTCGTTGGTGCGATACTGATGAGGGTGTCGTTGTAACTGAATGATGCGGCCGGGCTTCCGTTGATCAGAACAGAGTCCACCTCCAGTTGCTGAAGCCAGAGCCGGAAAAGTGCAAGATTGCTGACTTTGGAAACCACGCGGAGCTCGGTATAGCCGCTGACAGAATGGGTGGAAAGGTTCACCATTCTGAGGTTTATATCATAATGGAGCACATCTATGCTGTCGCTGATCTCAGCCTTGTTCAATGGATTTTGAGCAGACGCATCCTGTGCTGCAAACAAGACTGAAATAAAAATCAGAAGCGGAAAGGAGAAGCGGAAAAAGGTCATAAGGGGTAATGATGTTTGTTTAACAAGCTTCGATATCATACAAAAATAGCAAAATCACACGAAGGAAAGTGATAAGTTTTTCTTAAAAGGACTTTCATACGCGAGGAAAACGTAATTTTGGTGCGCATTAGCCTGTGATTCACTGACAGAACAACAAAAAACGGGCGTTGGCGTTGATTTGATCAAAAAAGATAATCTCAATATGAACAGTAAACAGACAGGCATTTACCTGCCATCCCTGAAGCGCCTGTGGTGCCTGATTATGCTCGCAGCGGCGCCCTGTTTTCTGATGGCCCAGACGGATGCTCCACGGGTATGGAGTCTTGAGGATTGCATTCAATATGCCTGGGACAACAACCTGCAGGTCAAGCAGCAGCAGTTATCCACCCAGTTATCGAAACTGCAGTATGATCAGAGTATCGCCAATCTTTTTCCGAACATCAATGGTACGGCAACACATGTATACAATTATGGGCAAACGCTTGATCTATATACCAATGAATTTGCCTCCAACCGTGTGCAGTCCAACAATTTCGCGGTGAGTTCCAATGTTGTCCTTTTCAGTGGTTTACAGATGCTGAACAACCTGATGCAGAAAAGGACAGACTTTCTGGCCAGCAGGTATGATCTCGAGCAGATGAAGAACGACATTGCGCTGACACTGGCCACGGCATATCTTCAGATCCTTTACAACATAGAAGTTCTGGCGGTTGCCGAATCCCAGCTTGAACTGACGCAACAGCAGGTGGAGAGGATGAAAAAACTGCTGGCGGCTGAAACGGTCACCAAAGGCAGTTTGCTGACGCTGGAGGCCCAGCAGGCCGGGGAAGAAATGAGCGTGGTTAATGCCCGTAACCAGTTGAAACTATCGTACCTCACACTGGTCCAGATGCTGGATTTGCCTTCTGCAGAAGGATTTGAAATTGTAAAACCAGCACTCGTTATGCCTGAGGCTTCAGCACTTTTGGTCAGTCCTCAGGAAGTTTACAACAAATCACTGGAAACCCAGCCCGCCATAAAAGCGGCCAATCTGAGGATCACAAGTGCGAAAAAGGGAGTCAATATGGCTTACGGTGCACTGAGTCCGACCCTGTCTCTCAGCGGAAGCTGGGGTACAGGTTATTCAGGTGCCAGCAAAGAGGCATCGGTCACACCCGGGGATCCGGTTCTGATCGGGTACACTTATCCCTCACTGGAGGAGGTTTACGGGCCTTCATTCAATTACACATATAGCGTGAAATCATTTGGTGACCAGATCAGCGACAACCAGAACAAGTCGTTCGGGCTCTATCTGAATGTTCCCATCTTTAACCGCTGGCAGGTCCAGACAGGGATCAGCTCTGCAAAAATTCAATACAAAATGGCCGAGCTGAATTATCAGACCACGGCCAGCAACCTGAACAAAACCATACAACAGGCGCATGCAGATGCATTGGCGGCTCTTGAACGTTACAATGCGGCTCTGAAAAGTGTGGATGCATACCAGGAGGCCTTCGTTTATACCAAGCAGAAGTATGACGTAGGTTTGCTGAATGCCATCGATTACAATGATGCCAGCACCAAGCTGGCCAAGGCCAAATCGGATCTGTTGCAGTCCCGTTATGAATTTGTTTTCCGGGTGAAGGTCCTCGATTTTTACCAGGGAAAACCATTAAATCTGAATTAAGTATTCAAAATCAGTATAAATGAAACGTAAGAAAATCATCCGTATATCTATCATTGCAGGACTTGCCCTGATCATCCTGCTGGCTGTGGCCAAAAAAATGGGATGGATCGGTGAAAGTAAAACAGAAAAGATCGCCGTTGAGAAAACGGAGAAGCGGACCATTATTGAAACGGTCTCTGCCAGCGGGAAGATACAGCCTGAGGTGGAAGTCAAGATATCACCGGATGTCTCGGGTGAGGTGGTTGAACTGTACGTCAAAGAAGGTGATAAAGTGAAAAAGGGTGATTTGCTGGCAAAGATCAACCCTGATATATATGTTTCCAATCTGGACCGTATGGTAGCCACGCTCAATGCCCAGAAGGCCAGCCAGTCGAATGCCAAGGCCCGTCTGGCGCAGGTCCGCGCCCAATTCATTAATGCTGAAGCCACCTTCAGAAGGAATGAGACCTTGTATAAGGAAAATGTGATTTCTCAATCGGAGTATGATGCTGCCAAAGCCGCATATGATGTGGCCAGGGAAGAGGTATCAGCAGCGGAGGAATCATTCAGGGCTGCGCAATACACTGTTTCGAGTTATCAGGCATCTGTCAAAGAAGCCAGTGACAACCTGAAGAAGACCAGCATTTTTGCTCCGGTCGACGGGACCATCTCAAGTCTGAGTATTGAGAAAGGTGAAAGGGTTGTGGGAACTTCGCAGTTTGCCGGAACTGAGATCATGCGTATTGCTAACCTGAGCGAGATGGAAGTGAGTGTAAGTGTGAATGAAAACGATATTGTACGGGTGAACCTGGGAGATACCGCACTGGTGGAGGTGGATGCTTACCTGAACCGCAAGTTCAAGGGGATAGTTACGGAAATTGCCAATTCAGCGAGTGTCAGCGGTCTGACTACCGACCAGGTGACCAACTTCGACGTAAAAATCAGGATCCTTCGTGATTCATATGAAGACCTGATCCCGGAAGACAAACCCAATCTTTCCCCTTTCCGGCCGGGTATGTCGGCTACGGTAGATATTCAAACGGAAACACAATATGAGGTGCTGTCTGTCCCCATACAATCGGTCACCACCCGGGAAGACACCCTGAAAAAGAAGGAGAAAAAGAAAGAAGCGGAGGGGCAGGTCAGGCAGGAAGGAGACATGGAAGTGGTGGTATTAAAGGATGAAAAGGCTTCGGCAGATCTGGTTGAATATGTGTTTGTTTATCATGACGGAAAAGTTGAAATGCGTAAGGTGAAATCGGGCATACAGGACAACACCTATATACAAATCCTTGAAGGTTTAAAAGAAGGTGATGAAGTCGTTTCGGCTCCCTATACGGCCATCACCCGTAAACTGAAGGACGGGATGAAGGTGAGCAAGGTGGACAAAAAAGAGCTGTTCAACGAAAAGACCGAATAGGTTCATGGCCATGATCTTGTGTCTTGAAACCGCTACCAGGGTCTGTTCCGCTGCGTTGATCCATAACGGGAAAGTGTTGTCACTGCGGGAGACGACGGCACAGAATTCCCATTCTGCATTACTGACAACTTACATCCGTGAACTGTTTGATGAAGCGGGGCTCAGCCTGCATGATCTGGATGCGGTTGCCGTATCAAAAGGTCCGGGCTCCTATACAGGCTTAAGGATCGGTGTTTCGACGGCCAAGGGATTATGCTTCGCCCTGGAGAAACCACTGATCTCGGTCAGTACTTTATTGACCATTGCCTGTGGTATGTCAGCCGGACCACTTCCGGAATCCTTTATGCCCGCGCTTTTTGTTCCTATGATCGATGCACGGAGAATGGAAGTGTATACCGCCGTGTATGGTACTGATCTGAAAGAGCTGGAGCCTCCTCGTGCTGAGATTATTACGGATCAGAGTTTACAGCAATACCGCAAAAGCCATCATCTTTTGCTCGCCGGTGACGGTGCGGAAAAAAGCCTGCCGTTCTTCGGTGAAGACGCCAGTCTGCTCAGCGGGCTCACGCTGCCCTCCTCTGTTCATATGGCCGTTGAGGCAGAAAAAGCCTTTCAGGAGAGTCGTTTTGAGGACGTGGCGTATTTCGAACCTTTCTATCTGAAAGATTTTATTGCCGGTCAGCCAAAGGTCAAAGGCCTTTAACAGCACACACGCATTCTGATCCCTAACGTGCAATAAGCAGTGAACGGACCATATTGCCACTGCTGCTCTTCAGGCATAGTAAATACATTCCGTTGGGCAGGCTGCTGAGGTCGACCGGTGTTTTGTTGGCGCCACTCTGCAGCATCAGGGTTTCTTGGTACAGGATGTTCCCGGTAAGGCTGGTCACGGTCAGTTCCGCATCCTCTGCTTCCGGAGCTTCTGTCATCAAGAAAAACATCCCGTCACCCGGGTTTGGGATGACCTGCATATTCCATGAATTCGCACTTTCACGGATTCCTGTGCAGGGATCCACAAGCACCGGCAGGACAAAGGGAAGTCCGTCACCACAGCTATTTACACCATTGACCGAAAGGAAACCAGGGGTAGCTCCTGCTGAGAAGTTTACCGACAGGTTATTTCCGGAAGGCGTCAGCGTTGCGCCTGTTCCGCTGTAGGTCCATGTATAGGAAGTGGCGTTGTAGATGGCCGGAATGCTGTAGGTCACGCCGCTCTGCCCCTGGCAAACCAGATCAAACCCCATGATGCTGTCCGCCGCGGCCGGCAGGAAACAGCAGGTGGTATCCAGGCACCAGTCGTCGATCAGCGCAGAGTAGTAACCGCTGGCTCCGCAAAAACCGGCACCCATGGTAATGACATTGGTTCCGTAGATATAATCCCAGTTCCCGTCACGATTGGTGTCGACCTTTGCGACAAGACTGTCACCGATGAACATCATCTGCAGGTCTGCATCATTCCCGTAATTCCCGGAGAAGCTGATGATATTGGTTGAATTATTATTCAGATATATCGTATTCCAATGTCCGGAAGGTCCGTTGTCCTGGATTTTAACCATCACATAATCCATGGGGCCGTTAAATCGCCCGATCAAACCAGCAAACCTGACTGAAGGTGATCCTGTATAAATCATGCGGGCGGTAATACAGGCATCGGTCATCGGGTCGCTATCGCGTGTTATATAGTTCCACTGGGCTGAAGGCGGCACGACCAGCTGGTCATTGCTGATGGCCCAGTCGCCCACCCGCTCTGTCCATCCCGGAACGTTAGTGGAAGAGGGAAAGTTGAAGGCCTCGCATGAATCCTCATTCAGGCACTGATCACCGTAACAGAAATCGTCGAAGCGGCAATCCATATATCCCGTCAGTCCGCTTGAACCAGAGCCCGTAGTCGTCACAACCGCAGTATCAGAAAAGTCCCAGATTCCGTTTCTGTCGGTATCCACTCTGAATATCACGGTGGTGCCGACATATTCCATCTGGATATCGGCATCGGTTCCGAAGTTTAAGCTCGTTCCATAATGGGAAAAACCATCGTTATTATATATGAAATATGAATCAAAGTAACCACAGCTTGAATTATCCTGGATTTTAGCCATGATCTTCGATGTGTGTGAAGAGTATCTTGCGACAAGGCCACCGTACCGCGTGGCTGGCGTGCCGAGATATGTTACACGGGCAGTTAAACAACCGTCGGCCTGCTCACTGCCGTTATACATAATGTAATTGTAAGCCGGTACGGCAGGCGATTCAAGGCTGCCGGCACTGATGGTCCAGTCGCCCGCGGATTCTGTCCAGTAAGGTACATTTGTTCCGGGCGTTGTTTCAAAGAAATCACATGGACTGATGGACATACAGCTTGTCCCGCAGCAATAATCATCGAAGTAGCAATCGCGATATCCTCCGGTTCCGCAAAGCCCGGATGTAACGACAACAGAACTTGCATTGTAGACAAAGTCCCATGTCCCGTTGCGATCGGTATCGATGCTTAAAGTAATTGATAATCCTGAGAAAGTAAGTTGCATATTAACATCTGTTCCAAAGTTTAGTCCGGTACCGGAACTGATAATGGATCCTTCGGAATAGATCCAGTAGGAGTCGAAAAAACCGCTACCTGTATTGTCCTGAACTTTCGCCAGCAGTGTATTGTTGGGTCCTGTATAACGTGCCACCAGACCTCCGTACTTTACATCCGCGCTGCCGCTGTATGTGATACGTCCGTTCACACAGCCATCTGTGAGGGTGCTTCCGTCGAAGGTGCAATAGGTTGCTCCGGCTGAAGCTGAGGATAGCAATTGGTTACTATTGATGGCCCAATCGCCCGATTGCTCTGTCCATCCGTTAATGGTACTTGAGTTGGCTCGGTCAAAGTCGTCACAACCCTGGGCATAGGTTTTCAAAGAAAAAATGAATAAAGCCAAAATGGCTAACAGTAAGGATTTTTTCATGGTTCAAGTGGTTGTTGAAATACAAAGTAAGTGGTTTTCTGTTTAATACGTATTTTGAATCTCATTTTTTTTTCAAAATTTGTCCGAAACACTAAATGATGTATATTTGCAGTCCCGTTTCAAAAACGGGAATTCAGCCCAGCTGGTTCAAAGCATCCCGACTTGCAGTCGGGAGGGTCAACAGGGGGCTAATTGAGATATAAAGGGAGTTTAGCTCAGCTGGTTCAAAGCATCCCGACTTGCAGTCGGGAGGGTCAACAGGGGGCTATTTGAGATATAAAGGGAGTTTAGCTCAGCTGGTTCAGAGCATCTGCCTTACAAGCAGAGGGTCAATGGTTCGAATCCGTTAACTCCCACCTTGCAGTCAAGAGCAAGCAGCAATCAGTCAGCAGTGAGTTTTCAGTCAAACACTGCTGACTGCTTGCTGTTCACTGCTGACTGTACCGGGACGTTAGCTCAGTCGGTTCAGAGCGTCCCGACTTCAAGTCGGGAAGGTCACAAGTTCGAAACTTGTACATCCCTCAACTGGTTTGTTATTAGCAATTCATGGTTGCTTTTCGGGGACGTTAGCTCAGTCGGTTCAGAGCGCATGCTTCACACGCATGAGGTCACAAGTTCGAGTCTTGTACGTCCCACTTAAAAAAGAGAGTGAGAGTGAGAGTGAGGCCTGAGAGGGTTGAGCCGAACTCTCGCTCTCTTTTTTCTCAAGACTCACACTGTCCCTGCCCGTTCAGAAACTTTCACAAACGAATGTTTGAACGGGCTTTTCAATTTCAGGCCGTCCATCTCCGGTCAAATCCTTTCAAAAAACAGGTGGATCAGAAGGCGGACTTGGCTTTTCAGGCAGGCGGATTTTTCTGGGGTCCGGTTGTCAAATGATCTATTGACCGTAATACTTACGCCTGGGTCAAGCTTTCAGACTGCGCTTCGTTTGCCCAATCGGCAACAATGTACTGGATTTCTAAATAATGCACAGTAAAATGTCTGAAATTTGCACAATATAATGTCTGAAATTTGCACAATGCAAGATTTTTTCATATCTTTGCAATGAATTTAAGCGCCTAAATATGAGTTACATAAAGAGAATAATTGAAAAAGATTTGTTGGAGAAATTAGCAGCATCGGGTGCAGTACTTATAAAAGGACCGAAGGCGTGCGGAAAAACAGCAACAGCAAACCAATTTGCCAAAAGTGTTTTAGAAATGGATAGGGACAAACAGGTTCCTGCTATCATGGCAACAAATCCCCAACTTTTGTTGATAGGGGAAACACCGAGATTAATTGATGAATGGCAGGAACAACCGGAAATTTGGACTTATATCAGACACGAAGTGGACGACCGAAAAGAAAAAGGGCAGTTTATTCTGACGGGTTCGGCAAATCCGCCTGACGACCTTAAACTGCATAGCGGAGCCGGACGTTTTACTGTTGTGCAAATGGACACCATGACCTGGCAGGAATTAGGTTATTCGACCGGTATGGTAAAGGTTTCAGATTTACTGGAAGGAAACCTTCCGGACTTCTACGAACAAGGAATTTCGCTTGAATTCATAATTGAAAAAATGTTGACAGGCGGGTGGCCCGCTTTAATGAATGAAAGTTTAAAAAACGCACTCATGATGAACAGGGGCTATGTTGATTTGCTGTGTGAAGCGGATATGAGCAGAGTCTCGGGTGTGAAACGTGATCCTATCAAAGTGCGCAGTTTATTACGTTCTGTTGCCAGGAATACGGCAACACTGGTGGACAATAAAACACTGGAGCATGATGTGAAAACTTCGGATAGAAATGAATTGTCGCGAAATACAATCACAGAATATCTTGATGCGCTATCCCGTTTAATGATTTTGTATGAACAAGCCGCTTTTAATCCGCATATTCGCTCAGCGGCATCCTTACGGAAATCGCCCAAACGACATTTATGTGACACCTCTCTGGCAGCAGCAGTATTGGGATTAGATAAAGAGTCGCTGATCAAAGATATAAAGTATGCAGGGTTTTTATTTGAGTCATTGGCAACGCATGAGTTAAACGTATATGCCAGAGCAAATGATGCAAATCTGTTTCACTATAATGATTCTTATGGTTTGGAGGTTGACGCTATTATTCAGCGACGCAATGGGGATTATGCGGCCTTTGAAATAAAACTGGGGGTTGGATTTATCGACGAAGCAGCTGAAAATCTTAAAAAGTTTGTAAAGAATATCGATACAGCCAAAATGGAGTTGCCGAAATCACTAAACATTATTACCGGGACAGGAATGAGTTATCGCCGGCCCGACGGAATAAATGTGATTTCGCTGGCTTCTTTAGGGAAATAATTTTTTTGATTCATGAAATCGCCCCCGAAAGCGATCATCTGAGAAAATCCAGTACGTCCCACTTAAAAAAGAGAGTGAGCGTGAGAGTGAGACCCGGGAGGGTCAAGCCGAACTTTCACTCTCTTTTATTCTCAGAACTCACACCTTCCTTTTCCTGAAGTCCCTGATTGTTTTGATAATTTATCGATTTTACAAACGTACGTAAACACCCTGGCATTGAAATGTGCCATCTGTGCTGACATCCGTGAAATTTACAGTAAATGAGCTGCTGTTTGAGAAGGTTCCTGTTCCTGTAAAGGTATGCATTTTATTGGGCAGCCCACAAAGAATTGATTGGGAAGGGATTGTGATTGTTGTTCCGGAAATAGTACCATACACCGTTGCGTTGGTATAAAATCCGAATTTTGAGAAATTTATCCTGTTATTGGAAATGGATGACACTGTTATTGTTTCTGAATAATTGCCGTAAGAAGTCCCCTCCACAAAATCTTCGACCGTATAATATCCTTCGAGAAACAGCCCTCCTGAAACAGTTACTGTGCGCTCTGCAGAATGTAAGGTACCATAGCTGTCAGTTGCTGAATAGACCAGTACATAATCACCTGCGCTGCTCATGTTAACAGATCCGCTTACACTAACAATCAACAGAGAACCATCGGTGTCAATAGCCGTTGCACCAGGATCGGGATAAGTAGCTGAATTATACTGTTTAACCGTATTGCTGGCAACATCATTATGATTCACGACAATTCCGGGAGATGCAAAGCTCATATCCTCACTGTATGAAACCCCTGCTTCATTCACTGCTTTAATCCGGTAATGGTAGACAAATCCTTCCGGTATCGGGGAAATCGTGGCGCTGACAGGTATCATGTCAGTTCCATCAACGAAATCCGGCAGAGCTTTAACTTCATTTCCATAAGCCGTTGTGTTACCCCATTCAAAATATACGGCTGTTGTCTGTCCGTTAGCGTTCACTGTGCCGTGAATTACGGCAGAAGAGGATTGAATACTGGTGGCTGGCAGGGCCGCTACCGTTGGTGGTAATGAATGATCATCTGGGTCATTACATGAGGTATTCATAATAGTTATAAACAATACGGTCAGCAGATAAAAAACAGGTGTTTTCATATTGAACAGTATTTTGTTTTTTAGAATTAATATAACAAAAATACGAAAATTTAATCATACTATTAAGCATTAACATAATTATTGTTTCGGAATATCGCGGATATGTGCCACTGGGAAAGTGACAAACAGGTTTCTGTTATCATGGCAACAAATCCCCAACTTTCTTTGATTGGGGGAAACACCGAGACTATTTGATGAATGGCAGGAACAACCAGATTACAAGTAGTTCTACCCAAAACATTCATCTTCCGCTATCTAAACTTGTTATAAATTATGAATCTTTTGATAAACTAATAAACTTATTATATTTTTGCGTGCGATCTTCAATATTCCCCCATGAGAAGAGCACAGAAATTATTGGGTAGCTGGACAGATCCGGACACCCGGGAGGTGGTGCAGATTAAAACCAGCTCCAGACTGAAGTCCTACAAAGTGGAAGTGTATTCTGATGGCGTGATCCGGAGCCGGGGCGTCATCAATCTCGATCCCTTCAACCCCCAGGAAAGCGTGGCCTTATTCGCCACCGGGCCGGGTTCGCGTCAGCTTCCGACCCTGACCCATATCCTGATCCCGGAAATGGCGGATGATTCATCCATCAGCCTGTTAAAGGCCACGGACCAGGAACATGTGTTTGATAAAGTCAGGTATCTTCACAGTTGAGGAATCCTCAACTGGTTCCGGTATGTCCGAAGCCTCCGGCTCCGCGGACTGTTTCGTCCAGTACATCAACCTGTACCCATTCGGCCCTTTCGTGGGCTGCGATGACCATCTGGGCTATTCTTTCACCATCCTGAACCAGGAAATCTTCTTCCGAGAGGTTGATGAGGATCACCTTGATCTCACCGCGGTAATCGGCATCAATGGTGCCAGGGGTGTTGAGCACGGTAACACCCTTCTTAAAAGCCAGTCCTGAGCGCGGCCTCACCTGGGCTTCGTAGCCCGGTGGCAGGCTGATAAAAAGTCCGGTGGGAATAAGGGCTCTTTGCATCGGTTTCAGCATTACGGCTTCTTTCAGGTATGCCCTGAGGTCCACTCCTGCTGAGCCCAGGGTTTCATAGGCAGGCAGGGGATGGTGCGATTCGTTGACGATCCTTATGGTCATGCGTATTATTTTGTAAGTATCCGTTTCAGCAGCCTGCGTTCAAACCAGGCAATAGTCCCCGCGAAAACTAAAAAATACAGGGTGTTTAGCAATAAACGTGGGGTCAGGGCTTCCGGGCGTGTCCATTCCGAAAGAAAAAACAGACCCCCGGCCAGGGCCATATACCCCAGGATGGTGCTGATCTTATAAGGAACCCTGAAATGTTTTTGTCCCAGGAAAAATGAAATGATCATCATCACCAGGTAAGTGATGAAGTGTGACCATGCAGAACCCATGAAGCCATAAACGGGAACAAAGAACACATTGATCAGAACGGTGATCACGGCACCGATCACGGAGATGTAAGCCCCGTAAGAAGTCTGCCCGGTGAGTTTGTACCAGATGGACAGGTTGAAATAGATCCCCAGAAACATGGAGGCCATCAGGAGTATGGGAACCACAGGCAGACCATCGTAGTATTTGTCGCCTACAAAATACTTCACCACGTCGATATACATCATCACCACCATAAAGATCATGGTGCAGATAATGACAAAATATTTCATCACGTCTGCATAAATTTTACGGGCATCCTGTTCTTTGGCCTGGGCAAAGAAAAAGGGCTCGGCAGCAAAGCGGAATGCCTGTATGAAGATGGTCATAATGATGGATATCTTAAAACAGGCCCCGTAGATGCCCAACGCGGTCATGGCGATACTCTCAGGAAGAAGGTATTTCAGGAAGATGCGGTCCATGGTTTCGTTGACGATCCCTGCCATGCCCACCACCAGGAGAGGCAAGGCATAACGAATCATGCGTTTCCACAGGAAGAAGTCAAAGCGGAAACGGATCCTGACATATTCGGGAAGCAGCAGAAGCATGGTAAATGCTGAGGAGATCAGGTTTGAGATAAAAATATAACCGACTCCAATATGCGGGTCATAAACGGCATTCACGGCATCAGTCATGATACCTTCACGGAGGAGGTAAGGACAGAGTACAATAAAAAAGAGGTTGAGACCGACATTGATCCCGATGTTAATCAGCTTGATTCCGGCGAAGCGTTTTGGCCTGTTGGTGGCCCTCAGCCGTGCAAAAGGAATGGCTGTGAGGGCATCCATGGCCACGATGAGAGCAAACCAGATCACGTACTCCGGGTTGTTTGGATAGCGCAATACATCAGCCAGGGGATGATATACAAAAAGGGCAAGAATAATGAACAACAAGGAGGTGGCGAACAAAGAGATCAGGGCAGTACTGTATACTCTGGGCTTGTCCTGCTCCATTTCGGAGAAACGGAAGAAAGCTGTTTCCATTCCGTAGGTCAGTACCACGAGCAGAAGGGAAATATAAGCGTATAATTCATTGGCAATGCCGTATTCTTCCGGGACGAAGACCCGGGTATAGATAGGCACCAGCAGGTAGCTGAGTACCCGTCCGACAATGCTGCTGAGACCATATATAGCCGTTTGTCCGGCAAGTTTGCGGAGAGGGTTCACGACAAAAATTTAAGGACAGCCTGATCATACGGCTGCTGCCGCAAAAATAATCAAGCTAACGGCAATACAGAAAAATTATTTCGCCACCCCGTTGATGGTGATGTTGAGGTTGAAGGTGCCGCTGTTGTTCTTTACGGCATCATCATTCACTCCAAAGTAAAGCAGTCCGGCCGTGGCCGCAATGAACTGCCCGTTGGCTCCCAGATGAAAAGGGATGCCTTTCTTGCCGATCTTAGCGATGAGGGCCCCGCGGTTGACATTTTTCATCAGGACGTGCTCCGGCCCGGATACGATCTTCAGTCCGTCGGCACCACAAGTCACATTCGGATCGAGGGTAATGGTTCCGGCTGCCTGTATCTTCACTTTATCGTCAATAGCGACAGCAATTTTGGTTTTGGTCCAGGCCTTTTTGGCGTCCACGATCACCTGGGCATCAAGCGTACGCGGGAGTATAAGAGCCAGAACCAGGCAAAGTGCGGTAAGAATGCTCGTTTTTCTCATGTCGGTAAGTTTTAGGGAGTAAAGATACAAAAAAAAAGACCCGCGGTCAGCCTGCCGCGGGTCACATTAATCAGGGATGGATCTATGTTAACACAATGGTGTAGGTCACACCATTGATGATGACATAAATAATGGCATCACAGGCGCCATCCCCATAGTCCACAGTAATTGTGGTGTAGCCGGGGTTGACAACATCGAGACGGCCTTTTTTGATATACCAGCAGCCGATCTGTACTTCCAGGGCCTGGGTAATATTGACACTGAAGGGATCACCGTTGATGTCGTTACCGTTGGCCGAACCGGTTACCCAATACACGTCATCCCAGGGATTCATCCATGTGTTGTAACCGGCCACCCACTCATTCTGGCGCTGTGAAGTGTAGGAAATGGTACCGTACTGACTGATCACGCTGGCTCCCTGCACATCAACGCTGTATACCGGGTGGCCCAGATTGTTGGTTCCCAGATTGGTGATGACCTGAGTACCTGTAGCCTGGTAGTCGATGTTGTTGATGATCTCGTGATAATTGTCGAAGGTTGAAGTTACCACTGTTCCGGAATCGAGATAGGGCGCTGTAATCACCGAGGTGATCTTTCCCTTGCGGGTCACCCCGTCGTCGCAAACACAGGAAGTACCGAAGTCGAGTACCACCGTTTTGGGATAGGTCAGTCCGCCGGTGATGTAAAGGGTCGGACAGCCGGTAATGGTATCTTTGGCTCCTTTGCTGGTGGATTGGTAAGAAGCTTTGTTAACCTGGTTGTAGGCGCGGTTGAAAACGCCGTCTGCAGTTGAATTATCCTGGACGCTCTGGTATTTGACGCCATTGTTGTCATCATCGTCATCATCGTCCTTTTTGCAGGAAGAAAGCACAAGCCCGAGGGCCAGAAAGGCCAAAAGGGCACTACGGAAAAACAGTCTCTTGTTCATAACGGTATGGTTTTGCGGTTTGTAATTCGTGAATTCGGGCGGCCGTATTGAATGAACGGGCCGGGCTTTTGAAATATTTTATTCTTTAATGAATTTCAGGCGTATTGAATTATTATCTGTTTGTATATTAATAAGATACAATCCCGGTAATAAAGTGGTCATATCCATTTCCCTTGAATTTAACCCGTTGTGCACCTCCCAGTTTTCATGCATCAGCGTCCTTCCCTGGAGGTCAAGTATACGCAAGTCTGCGCTTCCGGGACCGTCGGCGACCAGGTCAAGCTGTGCCTTGCCGCTCAGCGGGTTCGGTGAGAGGAGAGCGCTGAAGGGATGATCGCCTGCATTTTCAGGTACAGAACTGTGATAGGCGCACTGATTCGTGCAGTTGCAGAAGGTCACCCCCGGATCAAGGGTTCCGGTATTCAGATCGAAGCTTCCAGGTGTTGAGGCATCACACATATCGAGATTGCCGCCTCCGCCGTAAACGCCGGCGTTGCCACTCAGTCCTTCTACGGAGAAGCCTCCGCAACCACTGGGAGGACCCCAGATGGTGCCTCCGTTATACCAGTCGCCCCCGACGTGTATCATGCACCATGTTCTCAGGTATGCATTGGTGTCGAGCCAGAAATCACGGCCGATATCCATATATTCATAATTGTAGAGATAAGAAAACCCGGCAGAACTGAAATCGTAATTGATCATGAGTTCTCCATAGTTCTCCATTCTTCCTTCAAACACCGACATGGAGTCGCATTCAACTCTGCCTGTTCCATCATTAAACAGGTTCACTTCGAAAAGCGTGGTATCTGAATCCCAAAGCGACAAATGTGTGCTTACAAAATTCCCGTAATTGAAGAGTTTTGCCCCGATGGCGAGGGAGGTATTGGGTGAAAAATACTCACCGTTGTTGTTTACTGATGAAAAATGATAAACACTGTGGGCCAGCAGATCCATGAAACCGGCATTGGTGAGGGTTGACTCCGCGCCGGTCTGGCTGAGGCTATCGATAAAAGCGGTATCCTCATTCAGAAAATTTCCGGAGTAAATGGCCAGGTTCACCACGTCCAATGTATTCTGGTTGATCAATGAACCAGAGTTCATCAATATGTTGTGTGAAGTGATGCTTCCTTCATTGCATACAGTTCCGCCGTCGATCAGGATATCACCGCTGATGGAGCCTCCGGGTGCCACGCAGATGGTCACTCCGGCCGAAGCCGCAATGGGGCTGGTCCACGCCGTGCTGATGGTCAGGGAGCATCCGCTGCAGGCTTTTGTGTTCTGTGCGATGAGGTTTGTTGAAATGAACATCAAAACTGAAGACATAAATAAAACTCTGATAGCTGTTTTCATTTTCTTAATTTAAAATTGACCTTATATATTAATGTGTGTTATCTCGCGATCAGCTTTCCGGCTGTAGCCCAGCTTCCGTCCACCCAAAGTTCATAGATCAATAAACCGTGATAGCCTTCAGGTTTGACAATTTTAATCGGATAGGGTATTTCTCCCGTGATCCGGTCAATCACCCTCCCGGCAAAATCATAGAGTATGACTTCACAAGCGCCTCCGCTTTCTGCCGAAGTGAAATACAGATAGGCTGTTTCATCAAATGGGTTGGGATAAACCACCACCGCTGTTTCGGGAAAGGCAACAGGCTCGTCGATACCGGTAGTATTATAGATGTAAATAAATGAGGAATCGTAATAGAAATCCAGATTCTGGGTGCTGCTGTCACCACCGGAATAATAGATAAAATATGTACTATCCATCGGACAGGCCGGGATATCCACAATTATTTTATAATCCAGAGCCGGAAGGTTGGTGAATTTATATCGTCCCTGTTCATCGGTAAAGGTATGCCTCATGATGGCTCCGCTGGGGTTTTGCTCGAGTGTCACTTTAACCCCGCCAGAGGTAAGCATATCTTTGGCTCCGCCCAGGTTTTCCCAGATGGTTCCTCCCAGGCTGCCCATTCCGCTGAGCTGATAATTCAGACTGTCGCTGGCGCATTTGATGATGATGTTTGAATCCTGGACAACGGTCAGGATAATGGCGTCCTGCCAGTATACGGAATCCCCGTAATAGGTCGGGAGGTCATACGGATAGCTGACGGTATCGGGCCGGATATGGACCAGGAAGTCTCCTCCGTCGACAATGTTGGAGAACTGAAAATGCCCGCCACTGGTCAGGGGTACTGTTTCAGGCACACCGTAGAGTTCGTCAAGGAGCGTGCTGGCAATGAGCTCGGCATGACCGTCTTCCACCGGTGTAGTCCCGTTTTTCTTAAAAACTGATCCGGTAATAGTATGTCCGGCTACGGTATCCGAGAGGTACTCCACCCTCAGGATCTGACCATCGGCATCTGCTTTGACGATTGCGACAGGATAGCCGACATCATTGGCCCACCAGTAGTAATTATTGAATGTATCGCGTGAGCTTTCAAGAGCGTAAAATGTAATACTTCCCAGCGTTCCTTTGATACTGTCAACTTTGATCATGTTTTCATGGACCCGGAGGACATTGAAAACCCCGAAGGGCGTGGTCATACTGCCGAAGGCGTCACACTCAAGGGTTTTGGAAACAGTGCTGATATAATGTGTATCGGCATCGAAAGGCTCGTTGTTGAAACTGGCGGTCCAGCTGGAGGTGTTTGAGAAAGAGGAATCGAGGCTTGCGGGGGTGGCCATCAGCATTTCCTGTGGACTTTCAAGGATATTCTTTTCACCAATCCCATAGTCTACGCGAAAACCTACGATATAGAAGCCGCTGGAGTCCGTTCTCCAGTACATATAACCCTGAGAGTTCACCTCCACGGGTGCCCCGCCGAAAAAGCCGGCATAGAGCCAGGAAGGGCCGTAAGTAAAGACATTACTTCCCGGAAAAAAGGGGCCGTAGGCTTGCCAGGGGGTTACGGGTGAGTAAGAGGCCACCTGTGGATAATGTGAATACAGGGTTGAGAAGTTCCAGTTCTGAGCTGTCGGAGAAGGGATGCCGATATCCGGAGAACTGGAGGTGTCGACCATTACATAGTTAATCCTTCCTTCAGCGGGCATATCGCTGCCCGTAAGGCTGATCTGTCCTGAAAGGGACAAGGCTGTCAACGAAGTCAGCATTATCATTATGAAGGTTTTCATGATATATTATTTTTAGGTGTTGTTTTGAATGTACGGAGATCCGCTCCGGTTTTACAAAGATAGAATAATATGGATGCGCCGAACAACCGTAAAAATGATAGTTTTCAGGACTGCGACAGCGGCAGGGGGAAGCCTGTAGAAATACGGGGGAGACTGATCTCTTCGGCCGGGAATTCCAAAATATTTGTACTTTTGACCTTCTTTTTACCAGCTTTATAACAACATACAGTTCATGAAGATCATCATCCCCATGGCCGGAATGGGAAAGCGGATGCGCCCGCACACCCTGACTGTTCCCAAACCCCTGATCCGCATAGCCGGTAAGCCTATTGTACAGCGTCTGGCAGAGGATATTGCTGCCATTGGCGGAGGAACCCCGGAAGAAATTGCCTTTATTGTGGGGGACTTCGGGAAGGAAGTCGAGAAGCAGTTACTTGACATTGCAGAGGCCCTGGGCGCAAAGGGCAGGATCTATTATCAGCATGAAGCCATGGGAACGGCCCATGCGGTGTATTGTGCACAGGAGTCACTCGACGGTCCGGTGGTGGTTGCTTTTGCTGACACCCTTTTCAGGGCTGATTTCCACCTGAACACTAAACATGAAGGGGTCATCTGGGTACACAGGGTAGATCAGCCACAGGCTTTCGGAGTGGTGAAAACCAACGAGGAGGGTGTGATTACGGCATTTGTTGAAAAACCGGCGATCTTTGTTTCCGACCAGGCGATCATCGGTATTTATTATTTCAGGGAAGGAAACCTCCTGCGGGAAGAGCTGAGGTTTCTGATTGATCAGGATATCAGGAAAAACGGGGAATTCCAGCTGACCGATGTTCTTGAGAACATGATGAAGAAAGGATTGCGCTTCTATACGGATGAAGTCGCCGAATGGCTGGATTGCGGGAACAAGAATGCCACGGTATTCACCAACAGAAAAATACTTGAGTATTCAGATGCCAAAGGTCTGGTGCATCCCTCGGCAAAACTTGTCAATTCGGTGATCATTCCCCCCTGCTATCTGGGCCCTGATGTAATCATCGACCATTCGGTCGTCGGGCCATATGTTTCTGTCGGGGAGAACTCGCGGATTGAAAATGCGGTGATTTCCAACTCGATCATTCAGACCCATTCCCGCATTGTGAATGTGAATCTGTGCAATTCGATGATCGGCAATTACGTTGAATATTCCGGACGCCCCAATGAAGACAGTATCGGGGATTACACCAGCCTGAGTTAATGAACTTTCATTTTGCAAGCATGCATAGAACGCCCGCTTACCCTCCCCGCACTTCCGCAGGAGTAAGTCTTTTTTTTCTGATCCCCCTGCTGCTGGTTTTGGCCTGTAAGACACCGGGGACAGGAACAGGTTCGCAGGACAAGCCCGGAAAGAAACTCAGTCAGGCTGAGCAGATCCAGTTAACCGCATTGTTTATTGACGCCAACAGGGAAAAAGCCCTGGGCAATGATGATAAGGCCATGGGGTTGTTTGCCCAGTGTGTTAAGCGTGACCCCACCTATGCCCCGGCGATGTATGAAATGGCCCGGGTGTTTGAACAGCGGAACCAACTGCCAGAAGCTCTGGTGATGGCTTCTTCAGCGGTTAAATATGAAGAAGACAACGAATGGTACCAGTTACTCCTGGCCGGGATCTACATCAAGATGCGCGATTACCAGGAAGCCTCAAGGGTTTTAAAGCTTCTGGCTGAAAAGAATCCGGGCACACCCGATTACCTGATGGACCTGGCCAATGTTTTCATCCTTGCAGGAAAAAACGGCGATGCCATTAAGGTTTATGACGACATTGAAAAAAAGTTCGGCATCAATGAAGAAACTTCACTGCAGAAGGAAAGGCTATACCTTCAGTCGGGTAAGGTGAACAAAGCCATCGACGAACTGGAATCATTGGTTAAGGCTTTTCCCGGAGAGATGAAGTACAAGGGAATGCTGGCGGAACTTTACCTTCAGTCAGGCAATGATCTGCGCGGACTGGATCTGTATGAGCAAATGATCAAAACCAACCCACAGGATCCTTACATCCATTTGTCCCTTTCGGAGTACTACCGCTCAAAAGGTAATGAAAGCAAGGCGTTTGAGGAACTTCAGCTTGCATTCGCCAGTCCTGATCTGGATATTGACAACAAGATCCGGATTCTGTTAAGGTATTTCGATCGTTCAGAAAATGATGAGATCGTGCGGGCTGATGCGTATATCCTGTGCACACTGATGCTGAAGGCCAATCCCCAGGAAGCCAAAGCCTGGTCAATGGCCGGAGATTTTTATTACCGTGACCGGAAATTCGCAGATGCTGCCGCTGCGTTCCGGAATGTGATCGGTCTCGACAGCAACAAATATGTGGTTTGGGAACAGCTGATGATCATCAACACGGAGCTTCAGGATTACGAAAGCATGGAGCGGGAGAGCCGCCTGGCGATGCAGTTGTTTCCCGAGCACGCAGAGATGTACCTGTACAACGGATTTGCCAATATACAAAAAGGCCGGTTTACAGAGGCTGTACAATCGCTCAGGGCGGGATTAGCATTTGCTTTTGAAAAAGAACTGATCCTGAAAATGCAGATCAACCTTGGTGATGCTTTATACAGTCTGGGTGATTTTGATGGCTCATTCGAGGCGTATGAAAAGGCGCTCAGGGTGGAATCCGGAAATCTGTATGTAATGAATAAGTATGCTTCAGGACTGGCTCTTCAAAAGCGGAATCTGAGCCGGGCTGAAGAACTGGTTAAAAAGCTGAACTCCCTGGTTCCGGATCAGCCGGTTTATGAAAGCAGTGCCGCCCGTGTTTATTTTGCACTTGAAAAATACACGGAAGCATTGGGCTGGATTGAAAAATCTGTGGCACATGGGGGCTCGTCCAACGGAAGTACATTAGAACTATATGGTGACATCCTCTTCAGGATGAACCGCACCGATGAGGCCCTGCAGTATTGGATGCAGGCCCTGGAGAAAGGAGGCGGGTCACCCTTGTTAAATCAGAAAATCAACGATAAGAATTGGTATGAGTAAGAGGGCCGGAAATACAGTTATTCTGCTGTTGTTGCTGACCATCCTGGGAGCCGGAGCGTGTAAGACACACAAAGTGATCATTCAGCCGCTGAAAGAGCAGGGGCCGGAGTATCTTTTTGAGCAAATGAAGAAAAACGAGTTGAGGTACCATTCGGTTTCTGCCAAATTCAGTGCGGAAGCGGATGTTGACAACAACAATACTTCATTCTCCGGTGCGATGTATCTGGTTCGCGACAGCCTGATATGGCTGACAGTTTCCAAATTCGGGCTGGAGGTAGCACGTTTTCAGATCACGCCTGACAGTGCTAAAATGATCAACCGGATCAATAATACTTATTTCACCGGAAAGTTCGATTATGTGTGTAACCTTTTCAGAATAGACTTTGATTTCGACATCCTTCAGGCCCTGCTCACGGGAAATGATTTTTCATATTATGACAATAATGTTTTCAAGGCATCGGTCGATAACAAGAATTACAAACTGAGCACAATCGGCCGGCGCAAACTCAAGAAATATGTCAGGACAGATAATGAGGCGCAGCGTGTCCTGGTTCAGGATATCTGGCTGGATCCCGATTCATTCAAGATTGTCAAAATTGCCATGAAAGAGGTCAAGCAGGAGAACCGGAAGTTTGAAGCCTATTTCTCCGGATTTGATGTTATTGAGGACCAGCGTTTCGCTTATGACATCAGATATGAAATACAGGATGAGAAAAAGCGTTTCAAAGTAGATGTGGAGTTCAGCAGGATCACGCTGAACAAGGTTGAAATCGCACCTTTTAAAATTCCGGCAGATTATACCCGGGTGGAAAAATAAAAATGAATACTCCAAAACCTTTGATCAGGCGTGTTTCCCGGACTTTTTTTCTGGGTTTAAGCATGGTCCTGGTTTTCGGGCTGATGGTTGTTTGCCTGGTACCTTTGGCTCAGACAAAAAAGGAAAACAGGGAAAAGCTGGAATCAAAAAAGAAAAAGCTGGAAGAGGAAATTGCCCTGAACAAAAAGCTGCTGGAGGAAACCAGCAAGAATCGGAAAGCCTCCGTCAACCAGCTGAATCTTCTCAGGAACCAGATTGAAAAACGTGAAGCCCTCTTGGATGAGATCAATCTGGGGATCGATAGTCTTGATCGTATCATCCGCGACAACGGGGAAGTTCTGGTGAGGCAGGAGCAAACGCTTCAGCAAATGAAAGACGAATATGCCCGCTTGATCTACCACGCCTGGAAAACGCGCAATTCTTACGATCGGATGTTGTTTGTTTTTTCGGCGGAGAACTTCAATCAGGCATTCCGGAGGCTGAAGTATTTTCAGCAATTCACCGAGTACCGTATGACGCAGGCGGAGCAGATTTCAATGGTTGCGGATGAAGTCAGGCAGACCATGCAGGACCTTTCCCGTCAAAAAGAGGAAAAGGTAGGATTGTTATCGGAAAATGAAAAGGAGAAGGAGCGTCTCGACAGGGAGAAGAAGGAGAAGGACAAGATGTACCAGGACCTGAAAAAGAAGGAGGCCTCTATCCGGAAAACCCTGGAGGCGAAAAAAGCCGAAGCCAAAAAACTGCAGGCTAAAATTGAAGAGATCATAGCTTCAGAGATTCGTAAATCTTCTGACAAGACCAACAAAACTCCTGTCAGCAATACAAACATGAAGAACGTCCTCACGCCGGAGGAGAAGCTGATCTCTGACAATTTTACGAGCAACCGGGGCAAACTTCCCTGGCCGGTGAGCAGCGGTGTGATTTCAGAATCATTCGGTGAACACGATCATCCCGTTCTGGCCGGAATTAAGGTTAAGAATAACGGGATTAACATTGCCACCTCCAAAGGATCACAGGCCAGAGCTGTTTTCAATGGCACAGTGGTCAGCGTAGTCAGCATTTCTGAGCTCAACAAGGTGGTGATCCTCCGTCACGGGGATTTCTTCACGGTATATTCCAATCTGCAAACGGTGAATGTCAGCAAAGGCAGTTCTGTGACCACAAAGCAGGTGCTGGGCATTATTGCTACGGAACCTGAAGACGGGAAAACAGACCTTCATTTTGAGGTTTGGGAGGGCAAGGTCCTTCACAACCCGGTGAGTTGGCTCACACCACGTTAGAGCACCTGCATTCTCACTGCATCCTGTTTGATAAAGACGAAAAGGAGTATTGTAAAGGCCAGCATGGACGATCCGCCATAGCTCACAAAAGGCAGCGGAATCCCCACGACCGGCGCAAGTCCGATGGTCATTCCGATGTTGATCAGAACATGAAAGAAAAGGACAGAAGCAAGCCCGTAGCCGTATATCCTGCTGAAGCCGGATCTTTGTCGTTCCGCAATAAATATTATTCTCAGTAATAATATTATATACAACATTATAACAATTGTTCCGCCGACAAATCCCCATTCTTCGCCGACGGTGCAGAAGATGAAATCGGTATTTTGTTCCGGGACAAATTTGAAGCGGGTTTGGGTTCCGTTAAGAAAGCCTTTTCCGCTGAGTCCGCCTGAGCCAATGGCAATGAGTGACTGATTGACATTATAGCCGGCGCCTTTCAGGTCTGTTTCCTTGCCAATCAGGACATCGATTCGTTGCCGCTGATGGTCGCTGAGGATCTTTTCGTAAGTATACCCGAGGCTGAAAACCATTGCGCTGAGTCCGATCAGGATTCCGAAGAGGATGAGGATGTTTTTGCGGTTCCGCTTGATAAAGAAGAGGAAGAGCAGTGACAATCCGGACAGCACGGCGATGATGATGAGTTTGTCGATCAGCAGGGTCAGGAAAAAGATAACAATGAGGACAAAAGCGCTGATAAGGACGAAGCCTGACAATCCTTCGCGGTAGAGCACAAAGATAAATGCAAAGAAAACCAGGAAGGAGCCCGTGTCGTTTTGCAGCAGGATCAGCAACATCGGCAGGCCGAGCAGCAGCAGCACCATCAGCCGGGTTTTCATATCCGATATTCTCACGGAGGAATCACCGAGGTATTTTGCCAGGGCCAGTGCTGTGGCAAACTTCGCAATTTCGGAAGGTTGGAAGCGGATGTGTTCAGTAATGATAAACCATGATTTTGAGCCGTGCACTTCTGAGCCGAAGAGGAGAACGGAGATCAGGAGAAGGATCGAAACCCCATAGATCACCCAGGCGAAAGTGCTGAAGAATTTGGCATCAATGATCATAATGAAAAAAGCGAGCAGAAAGGCCGAAGCGATCCAGATCATCTGTTTTCCGTACACGCGGCTCAAATCGTAAATATGAGGGAATTCTTCGTTGTACCCTGAGGCATAAACGTTTATCCACCCTATCCCGGCCAGCAGGACGAAGATCAGAATCATCCACCAGTCGGTATTGGCCAGTACCCCTCTGTTTTCCCTTCTGACCATATTAATCGTGGAGTTTTGAATTCATGATTTCTGCCTCCATATCCTTACGGTTAACTTTTCCTTTCAGATACCGTTCGATCATCAGGGATGAGACCGGGGCGGCCCAGGTGGCTCCGGCACCGGAATTTTCCACGACGGCCGCTATGGCAATACGCGGATTCTCTTTTGGGGCAAAGGCCACGAAAAGGGAGTGGTTCTTTCCGGCGTTCTGCGCGGTCCCGGTTTTGCCGCACACTTTAATACTGTCGATTTTCACATTCCGTGCTGTTCCGGATTCCACCACATAATACATCCCCTCGATCACGGCCTGGAAATGTTGCGGGTCCACAGAGGTTCTGATCCTTTTCATGAAGCGGGGATTGGAAGCTCCCGGACTTCCGATGGCTTTTACAATATGGGGAATAACATAGGTTCCCTTGTTGGCGATGATGCAGGCCAGGTTGGCCAGCTGGAGCGGGGTGAGCTGGATCTCGCCCTGTCCGATGGCGAGGGAAATGATCGACAGGGCTCTCCATCGGCCCTGACCCCACATCTTATCATAATAATCAGGGGTCGGAATGTTACCGGATGATTCGTTGGGAAGATCCACTCCTGTTTTGCGCCCGAACCCGAAACTCAACATATGGTTGCGCCAGGCGGTCAGCGCCTCCCGGGGATTGGCAAAGGCCTTATTGTCGATACAGGTTTTGAACACCTTGCAGAAATAAGCATTACAGCTGTGCTGAATAGCGCCCCGGAGTTCGAGCGGACTGCCGTGTGAGTGGCAACCGACCTGTTTCCCGTTGCCCAGCGGGAACCCCCCGTAACAGGGATAGCGAGTTTCAGGGGTAAGCACGCCCTCCTGTTCTGCCACCAGTCCGACGGCCATCTTAAAGGTGGAGCCTGGCGGGTAACGCCCTGTCAGGGCGCGGTTGAAAAGCGGCAGGTTCTTATCCTTGAGAAGCTCAAAATAGTTTTTGGCCCGGTCTCTCCCCGCCAGCAAACCCGGATCAAAAGAAGGACTGGACACCATCGCCAGGATTTCCCCGGAGGAGGGTTCAATGGCCACCACACTTCCGCGCTTCCCCTGCATGAGCAGCTCCCCGTATGCCTGAAGGTCGGCGTCGAGCGAGGTGTATAAATCCATCCCCGCCCTGGCCTGCACGTCAAATTTGCCTTCCATATAACTCCCCTTGTCCCTCCCGTGAACATCCACCATAATAATCCTGATACCCTTGACCCCTCTGAGTTCCTTTTCGTACGACTTTTCAATGCCGCTGATACCGATATAATCTCCGGGACGGTAATAATCATCCTCCTCCAGGTGTTCCGGAGTCACCTCCCCGATATATCCGAGAATATGCGCCGCGATCGGCTGGGGATAATTCCTCACGGTCCGGGCCTGGATGTAAAAACCCGGAAAGTGAACCAATCTTTCCTGCAACATGCCATAAGTGGCCGGACTGATCTTTTCATCAATAATTGATGGAAGGTATGGGGAATAACGACCTGCAGCTTCAATTTTTTTATCCATCAGTGCCCTTTCCATGCCGATCAGACGACAGAGCTCATTCGTATCCATTCCCTCCTCCATCTGCCGGGGAATCAGCATCAGGTCATAGGTAGCCTCGTTGAAAACCACGAGCTTCGCATTGCGGTCATACACCAATCCACGGGCAGGATATGCGGTGATATAGCGCAAAACGTTATTGTCAGCCGAAGACTTGTACTTGGTCTCAATCACCTGCAGATAAAACAGCCGGGCAAGGAAGATCAGACCGATCGCCAGAAAAACCGCTCCGATCACCATCCTGCGCCCTGAAAGAGACTTATTTACCGACATGAATTCCTGTTTATGCAAAAGTAATCATTATCCCCTTGAAGAGTGAAAATGCTGCTGTCCATGCGCACAGAAATTTTTTTTTACACTTTTCTTGTTTTGTAATAGAATTTCAGTAATTTTGCCACTTGGTTAAACCATTTGTTTACATCTCAAGGTTAAACTATACGATTAACTATGGATGAGTCCGAAAAAACGACCGAGCAAATCATACTGGAAGCGGCTAAAAAGGTCTTTCTGACCAAAGGTCTGAGCGGGGCCCGTATGCAGGAAATTGCCGATGAGGCCAGGATCAACAAGGCCCTTTTACATTATTATTTCAGGAGCAAGGACAAATTGTTCGATGCCATTTTTGAGGAAGCTTTCCGGCATTTTATTCCTCAGGTAAGCGGGATGCTGAACCATGAGATGCCTCTGGCAGAAAAGATCTGGACCTTCGTCAGCAGTTATTCAGACATGTTGCTGAACCACCCGCACATCCCGATCTTCATCATGAATGAGCTGCACCGTCAGCCTGACAGGCTGATACAGCTTATAGAGGGAAGCGGGATACAACCGGAACTCTTTCTGGGACAGATCGCGGAAGAGGTCAGGGCGGGGAATATCCGGCCCATCGACCCCCGGCAACTGATCGTTAACATGATCAGTTTATGTGTTTTCCCTTTCGCAGGCCGTCCCATAATACAGCACATTCTTTTCCGGGGTGATGAAGCTGCCTATGCCACTTTTCTTCAGGAAAGAAAAACAGAGGTCACCTTATTTATTATGAATGCCCTTAAACCCGCACAATCATGAGAAGCCTCTTTTGTCTTTGCTTGTGTATGCTGGTCCTCCGACTTAGCCCGCAAAATGCTGATCCCTCCTCCATGCTTCAGCAGGTGACGCTTCAGCAATGCCGTGAGTGGACCCGTAGTCATTATCCTCTGTCACAGCAGGCCGACATTCTGAATGACGCCAGCAAGCTTCGCACGCTCAACCTCGGAAAGAGCTGGTATCCCCAGCTTGCCCTGAACGGGCAGGCCAGCTACCAGTCAGAGGTCACCTCTCTCCCGATCACGATCCCCGGGATCACGATCCCTGAGTTGAATAAGGATTTCTGGAAGCTGAGCCTGGATGTGAATCAGACTCTTTACGACGGGGGCCAGACTTCAGCCATGAAGAAGGCAGAAGCTGCAGGTCTGCGCGCGGACCAGCAATCGCTTAAAGTAGAACTCAACCGCTTAAATGAGAAGGTCAACCAGGTATACTTCAATATCCTCCTGATGCAGGTCAGCCTGGAACTTTACGACAATGTCAGGAGTGAACTGAATTCCCGGCTCAGAAAAGCGGAAGCGGCATTGCGCAACAATGCCGGACTGGAAGTCCAGGTGAACATCCTGAAAACTGAAATTCTGAAGACAGAACAGCAGATCACTGAAGCCAGGGCCGGACTGAAAGCCTCTCTGGATATGCTGTCACTCATGACGGGACAAACATTCAGTGATTCTGTCAGGCTGGAGGTCCCTGATTCCCGACTTCCGGAGTCACTGGAATTACGCCGCCCCGAAATGGAGTGGTATGATCTGCAGTCGGAAAAGCTGGAAGCGGGCAAGCGTTTATCAAGCTCTCGCCTCCTTCCGAGGGTATCACTGTTTGCGCAGGCCGGTTATGGCCGGCCGGGTCTGAATATGCTGGATCCTGATTTCAGCGACTGGTATATGGGTGGAATCAGGGTATCGTGGAGCATCTGGAACTGGAACAGCAGTGCCAATGAAAAAAAGATCATTAATCTGCAGAAAGACCTCCTTCAGACGCAGAAAGAGAGTTTCGAGCAGAACACAAGAATACAGCTCAGCAAGGATTACCAGGACATCCGTAAACTGGATGAGATGATTGCACGCGACCAGGAGATCGTGGCTCTTCGCGGGAAGATTGCTGAAACATTTTCTGTACAATACGAACAGGGGATCATCACTGCAACGGAATACACGACAGAGCTGAATGCCGGGGTACAGGCAAAGATCAGCCTCGAAATGCACCGTTTGCAGCAAAAACTGGCCATCGAAAACTATCTTTTCAACTCAGGATTAATCCAATAATTATATTATGAAATATTACATTCTGATATTATTTCTTCTTATTCTGGCCGGTTGCTCCGGCGGAGCAGATGCTCCGGATGCATTCGGAACCTTTGAGGCCAGGGAAATAACGGTATCTGCTGAAGTCCCCGGAAAAATTCTTCAGCTGGACATTGAGGAAGGACAGTCGCTGGATTCCGGAATTCAGGCAGGGCTGATCGACACCATTGACTGGACCCTGAAGATTGAACAGCTGAGCGCCCAGAGGAGTGCAATTGCCTCGCGTTACCCGAATGTGGCTTCCCAGATCGCTGTGCAGCAGCAGCAACTGAAGAATCTTGAAACGGAAAAAAACAGGATAGAGGCCCTTTATCGCGACGGTGCTGCAACGCGCAAGCAGGTGGATGATATCAACGGGTCGATAGATGTCCTCCAGAAACAGATCCTGTCGGTTCAGACACAGAACGGTTCGGTCGGCGGGGAGCTGGGAAGTATCAATGCCCAGCTGGCCCTGATGGGGGAAAATCTGAGCCGGTGCCGGATCGTGAACCCCATCAAAGGAATTGTACTGGTGAAGTACGCTGAAGCGGGCGAAGTGACCGCTGCGGGACGGTCACTATACAAGCTTGCCGATCTTTCGTCACTCTACCTCAGGGCATACATCAGCGGATCACAACTGACACAGGTGAAGCTGAACGACAGGGTGGATGTTCTGGTTGACGGAACGGACGGGGTTCTTGAAACCCTGGAAGGAGAGGTGACCTGGGTGTCATCAGAAGCAGAATTCACGCCCAAGGTCATTCAAACCCGTGAAGAACGTGTGAACCTGGTATACGCGATCAAGGTCAAAGTTAAGAACGACGGGCGTCTCAAGATCGGCATGCCGGGTGAGATCCGTTTCAGGAAACAGTAGTTCATATCCATGGAAGACCGGGCCGTTATCGTACAATCACTCAGCAAGACCTTCGACAAGGTCAGGGCATTACACGAGGTGAGTTTTGAGGTCAGCAGGGGCGAGATCTTCGGGATGATCGGTCCTGACGGGGCCGGAAAGACCACCTTGTTCCGGATACTTTCGACGCTGATGCTTCCCGGCAGTGGCCAGGCAGAGGTTCTGGGGACGGATGTTGTGAAGAACTACCGCAAGCTCCGCAAACGGATCGGATATATGCCCGGTCGGTTTTCTCTGTACCCTGACCTCACGGTAAGGGAGAACCTTGAGTTTTATGCAACAATCTTCGGGACCACGCCTGCAGAGAACTATCATCTGATCCGTGATATTTATATACAGATCGAGCCCTTCAGCAAACGCAGGGCCGGAGCCTTGTCTGGAGGCATGAAGCAGAAGCTGGCGCTTTGCTGTGCCCTGATCCACAAACCGGATCTTCTGATTCTCGACGAGCCGACCACCGGTGTGGACGCGGTTTCGCGCAAAGAGTTCTGGGAAATGCTGCTTAAACTGAAACAGGGCGGGATGAGCATACTGGTATCAACACCCTACATGGATGAAGCCGCACAATGCGACAACATTGCCCTGATACAGGAGGGGCGGATACTTGTGACGGCAGCCCCGCATGAAGTCACCGCATCATTCAGCCTTCCTCTTCTGGGGGTCCGAAGTAATGCGCCCTGGCTGTTGCTGAACGACCTCCGGCAATGGCCGTATGCCGAAAGCGTGCAACCCTTCGGAGAGTTCATTCATGTAATCGCACAACCCGGTCACGGGGAACCTCAGGCATTGCTCAGCTTTCTGAAGGAGAAAGGACATCCTGATCCTGAAGTCAGGGTGCTGCAGGCCGGCATTGAAGATTGTTTCATGCATCTGATGGGTGCACCAAGCCATGCAATATGAAAGAGGAAGCGGTCATCAGTGTATCCCATCTGTACAAGCGTTTCGGCCATTTTACGGCCAACGACGATCTTTGTTTTGAAGTCGGCAGGGGTGAGATCTTCGGCTTTTTGGGTGCCAACGGTGCGGGTAAAACCACGGCCATGAGGATCCTCTGCGGTCTCTCAAAGCCGACCTCCGGGGATGTGAAGGTGGCGGGTTTTGATGTGTATACCCAAACCGATCACATCAAGCGCAATATCGGTTACATGAGTCAGCGTTTTTCCCTGTATGAGGATCTGACCGTACTGGAAAATATCAGGCTGTACGGAGGTATTTATGGCTTAAGCCGGCAGAAGATCAGGGAAAAAAGCGCACAGCTCCTGTCACGCCTGGAGATGGAACACATGCAGAATAGCCTTATAAAATCGCTTCCTTTGGGATGGAGGCAGAAGCTGGCCTTTAGTGTGGCCATTGTTCATGATCCGCCTATCGTTTTTCTGGATGAACCCACGGGGGGGGTGGATCCGCTGACGCGGCGGCAGTTCTGGAATATGATCTACGAGGCCGCACACCGGGGAATCACCATTTTTGTCACCACACATTACATGGATGAGGCGGAGTATTGCGACCGGATCAGCATCATGGTCGACGGCCAAATAGCCGCTATTGGCACACCTGCTGATCTGAAAGCCTCTTACGGGGTCAGCAGTATCAACGAAGTATTCATTATCCTGGCCCGCGGCAGGCAGGCTGTAACAGAATAGCGCATGAAAAGGTTCGGTGGCTTTATCATTAAAGAGTTTCTGCACATTTTCAGGGACAAGCGAACGCTGTTGATCCTTTTCGGAATGCCGGTGGCCCAGATGATGCTCTTTGGATATGTGATCACCAACGAGATCCGGGAGGTTCGCTTTGCCGTGCTGGATCATTCGCATGACCAGAACACCCGTGACATTGTGGACCGCATAACGGCCTCATCATATTTCAGATTGGAAACCGTTCTCAGCTCTGACGAGGAGATCGCCGGCTGCCTGCGTGAAGGGAAGGTGAAAATGGTCCTGGTTTTCGACCGGGATTTTGCAAGCAACATGGAGCGTGAAGGCAAGGCCTCTGTTCATGTCATCACGGATGCCTCAGAGGCCAATACTGCCAGTATCATTTACAGTTATGCGGCAGGAATCATACAGGATTACAGCAGAAAAAGCGCAGCTCCTGCCTCCCCTTCCTCTCAACTGACCATTAGTCCGCGCATGATGTACAACGAAAACCTGGAAGGGGTCTATATGTTTGTTCCGGGTACCATGGCGATGATCCTGATGCTGATTTCGGCACTGCTGACATCCATTTCCATCGTCAGGGAAAAAGAGCAGGGTACCATGGAGGTCTTGCTGGTATCGCCTCTGAAGCCGGTGCAGATCATCCTGGGAAAAGTCACTCCCTATGTGGTTTTGTCGCTCATCAATGCAGTCAGCATAATTGCACTGGGCTATTTTGTGTTCGGCTTACCGGTGGCAGGAAGCCTGCTGCTGTTGATCGCTGAGTGTATGCTCTTTATCATGACAGCACTGTCGCTGGGGATACTGATCTCCACCGCCACCAGCAGCCAGCAAACGGCTATGATGATCTCGATGCTGGCCTTACTCCTGCCGACCATCCTTTTGTCGGGATTCATCTACCCGATCGAAAACATGCCACAGTTTCTGCAATGGTTGAGTGTGATCATGCCCCCGAAATACTTTATTATCATTGTTAAAAATGTAATGCTTAAAGGTACCGGTCTGGAATACGTATGGAAGGAAACCCTTATCCTGGCGGGGATGACCCTGTTCTTTCTTGGGCTGAGTGCGCGGAAATTCAAAGTAAGAATTGATGTGAAAACAGGGCGGAAGGGCCCGTTTAAGAGGAAAGAGCCATGAGGATCATCGCCCATCTGATACGCAAGGAATTCCTGCAGATCCGCCGCAACCGGACCTTTCTGCCCATGATATTCCTGATGCCTGTGGTGCAGATGCTCATCCTGGCCTATGCTGCCACGCTGGAAATGAAAAATATCAACCTCTGTTTTTCTGACCAGGATCTGTCGCCGGCCTCCAGGGGGATACAGGCCGCATTCAGGGGTTCACCTTTTTTTAATGTGATGGGAAATACTTTCGATCCTGCGGAGGCAGAATCCTGTCTGAAAGACGGCAGTGCCGATATCGTCATTGTCATCCCGAAGGGTTTTGAGAAGGATCTTGAGAAAGAACGCAAAGCGGGTGTGCAATTATTGGTGAACGCGATCAACGGGTCCAAGGCAAGCATCGGAAGTGCGTATACGCAGCAAATCATCACCGGATGGTACCGCACGTATCAGCAGGCTGCGGGAGGCAGCATTCATGGAGCAAGAGCTCCGCTCATACAAGCCATCCCGGCCTTCTGGTTCAATCCTGAACTGAATTACCAGGTGTTCATGGTGCCCGGAATACTTGTTATCCTGGTGACCATGATCGGGATGATGCTGTCAGCACTGAATATCGTCAGGGAAAAAGAAATGGGGACCCTTGAACAGATCAATGTAACCCCGATTAAAAAGCATCAGTTCATCATCGGAAAACTGCTGCCGTTCTGGATCATTGCCCTGTTTGAGCTGGGATTCGGACTGGTGGTGGGCAAACTGTTGTTTGACATTCCGATGCAGGGCAGTCTCTGGCTCCTGTTCGGTGTTGCCGGGATTTACCTGCTGGCTGTGCAAGGAGCCGGCCTGTTGATCTCCAATACAGCCAGGACCCAGCAACAGGCTATGTTTGTGATGTTCTTCTTCAATATCATTTTCATCATGATGAGCGGACTTTTCACTCCTGTAGACAGCATGCCTGTTTGGGCTCAATACTTCAACTACATCAATCCCATCAGTTACTTCATGACCGTGATCAGGATGATACTGCTCAAAGGCTCGGGTTTCACCGATATTCAGATCCCATTCTTCTCTCTGATGGCGCTGGCTTTAATCATGATGTCGCTATCGATATGGCGCTATCGTAAAACCGTTTAATGTGCCTTTGGGCTTTTTCGTAATTTTGCAAAAAGTCAGGCCGTGGTAAACGACAGCATATCTGTTAATCCGCTCACCGGACTTCAGGAAAGTTCATCCTTTTTTAAAACTTTCGTGGAGGTGCAGGATGAACTGTATGCTTTGCCTTCGTCCACCCTGGTATTGTCTCAGCGTGGAAGCAGTATCCCCGATTCGGCATACGTTGTACAGAAAAAGATCGCTGACAGCCAGATGGTTGTGTCTGTATTTCATCCCCACAGCCTGAAACAGGCGGGCCAGGATGAGGCTCCTCTCAAGCCGGGTCATCCTGGCTGGATCCCGGGGATACTGATATTGTGTATGCTCCTTCTGTCCTTCGTCAAGATCTCATTTCCCCGCCGGCTGAACCAGCTTTTCAGGGCCTTTGTCAGTCCCCGTGGACTCAGCCTCCTGATGAAAGAAGGGAACATCCTCACCGAGAGGGTCACCCCTCCTCTGACTTTTTTGAGTTTCCTGATTTTCGCCCTGTTTTTCTACCGGTGGATCAGCTTGTATGCACCGCCCGGACTTTCGTTCACGGGGGAAATGCTCCTGTATCTCATCCTGTTTGCCGTTGTGGCCGGCGTTTATGCATTGCGCATCATCATGGTCAGGATCATCGGCTGGGTGTTTGTGACCCCCGAACAAAGCCGTACCTACCTGACCAATGTGTTCGTGATCCAGGCAGCCTGGTCAATAGGCCTGATCCCCTTGTGTATTCTCATGGTTTACAGTCCCCCATACATTGCTCATTATGCATTGTGGGCCGCTGCCGCTTTGTTCTTACTGGTGCTTTTCTATATCCTGATCAGGAGCCTGATCATCGGTCTGGGGGTGATAAAATTTTCGTGGCTCTATTTATTTTTGTATCTTTGCACCGTCGAAATTTTACCATTGATCGTACTGGGCAAAATTGCCAATGAAACCTTGCCGGGATTGAGCCCCTAGCAAGCAGGCAGCGAATAAGATTAAAAAGCATATTGGTCGATAAAAATCCAAGATCCTTGAAAGTCAAGAAGATTCTCATATCGCAGCCACAACCGGCCGATTACGAAAAATCGCCCTATTTCAGTCTGGCCAAAAAATACAGCCTGGATCTGACCTTTCGTAAGATGATCCGCATTGAGGGACTGACTGCCTCGGAATTCCGGAAACAGAAAATCAACATCCCGGATTACACGGCCATTATCTTCACCTGTAAGAATGCAGTGGATAATTTCTTCAGGCTGTGTGGCGAGATGCGTATCAAAATGCCTGATACAACAAAATATTTCTGTATCAGTGAAAGTACAGCATACTACCTTCAAAAGTATGTACAGTTCCGGAAACGCAAGATTTTCCACGGCAATGAAAATGCTGCAGATCTGATGACCCTGGTCAAAAAGCACAGTACTGAAAAATATCTTTTCCCCTGCGTTGAGAATGTGAAACATGAGATGATGCAGATGATGTCGACCGCTAAGGTGACATTCACCAAGGCGGTGATCTACAGGACGGTATCTTCTGATGTGTCAGATCTGAATCTCGGGGATTATCACATGCTGGTTTTTTTCAGTCCCTTCGGTGTGGAAGCCCTTTTCGACAACTGTGTAAAATACGAACAGGGCGATCAGCTGATTGCTGTTTTCGGGCAGACCACCCTGGCCACAGCAAAAGAAAAGGGACTTGACATTGCCGTTCAGGCACCCACTGAAACGGCTCCTTCCATGACCATGGCCATTGACCAGTTTCTGGCCAGGAATAACAAAAAATAAGACGGGATACTCCCTGTCAGTTTCATGTATACATTTAAAAAGGCGGACCGGCTTCGTGATAAAAAGCTGATAGACCTGCTTTTCAGCGAAGGCCACAAAATGCGTGAAGGCGGGTTTGTGGCTTTTTGGCTTCCGCTCGGGTCTGCCTCCGGCAACGGCCTGCAGACCATGGTGAGCGTGAGTAAAAAGAAATTCCGCCATGCTGCACAAAGAAATTATATCCGCAGGCTTATGCGGGAAGCCATCAGGAAAAACAAAAACCCGCTGGTGGCATTCCTGGAATCATGCGGAATGAAATGCTCCCTGGCCCTGATTTTCACCGCTGATGAAAAACCGACGGCCGCCGGAACTGAAGCCAAAATAATATTACTTTTACGACGTTTAGAAGCCGAATATGAAAAGCTTACTGGTTAACATTATGGTCTTCATGATCCGTGTTTACCAGGTGGTGCTGTCACCCCTGCTCGGACCCTCCTGCAGGTATACGCCTACATGCTCCGCTTATGGTATAGAAGCCCTGCGTAAACATGGTCCCCTCAAAGGCGGATGGCTCACCTTAAGACGCTTTTTATCCTGTAATCCCTGGGGCGGGAGTGGCTATGACCCTGTTCCCTAATATGCGATCAAACATGAAATCTATCAGAAAATTCTTCCTGCTCACCTTTCTGTCCGCCGGCCTCTCCTTTGCGGCAGCAGGACAATCGGGACAAAGTGATTTTGAGATCTCAAAGAATATTGACATCTTCATCACTCTTTACAAACAGCTTCATCTGAATTATGTGGATGAACTCAATTCAGGCAAGCTGATGCAGACGGCCATTGAAGGGATGCTGGAAGAACTCGACCCGTATACGGTATACATTCCCGAATCACAGATTGAGGATTACCGCATGATGACCACCGGGGAATACGGGGGCATTGGTTCCGGCATCATGAAGCGCGGCCACTGGGTTTATATTTCAGAGCCCTATGAAGGCCGGCCTGCGGACGAAGCCGGACTCAAAGCGGGCGACAAGATCCTCGAGATTAACGGGAAAACGGCCAAAGACAAGACGGTTGAGGAGGTTAGCACGGCATTGCGCGGACAAGCAGGAACCGATGTGGTGGTCCTGATTGAAAGGGATTCCACCCGCGCACCCATTGAAAAAACCATCACGCGTAAAGAGATCAAGCTGGACAATGTTCCGTATTCAGGAATGATCAATAATGATATTGGTTATATTAATTTAAGTGAATTCCTTCAAAATTCAGCCCGGGATGTCAAAGACGCATTTCAGTCGCTGCGCGACCAGGGTAACCTCAAAGGCCTTATCCTCGACCTGCGCGGCAACGGAGGCGGCTTGCTGAATGAAGCCGTCAACATTGTCAATCTTTTCATCGATAAAGGAGAAGTGGTGGTGACTACCCGTGGCAAACTCAGGGATAAGAATCATCAGCACAAAACGCTGAATGGCGCGTTTGATAAGGACATCCGCCTGGCCATACTGGTTGATGAAGGCAGTGCTTCAGCTTCTGAAATTGTGGCCGGGGCCATACAGGATCTGGACCGCGGGGTAGTCATCGGACAAAAGACATTCGGGAAGGGACTGGTGCAAAATATTGTCCCGCTGACCTACAATGCCGAACTTAAGGTTACTGTAGCCAAATACTATATTCCCAGCGGGCGCTGTATTCAGGAGCTGGATTACGCCAACAAGGATGCCGAGGGTCATGCCACGGTCTCCGCCGACTCCCTGCTGACTGCTTTCAAAACACGGAATGGCAGAACGGTATATGACCGCGGGGGGATCGACCCGGATATTGTGGTTCTTCCGGAAGAATACAGCAATATCAGCCGTTCCATGCTGGAGAAATATATCTTCTTCGACTTTGCCACCTACTTTACCCAGAAAAATCCCTCGATCCCCGCACCCCGCGATTTTTCAGTCAGCGACGCCATTTTCGGAGAATTTCTTGGATTTATCAAAACGCGCGACATCGACTATGTCACCCAAAGCGAAGCCTCTCTCGAAGAGCTGAAAAAGAATGCTGAAAAAGAAAAGTACTTCGAAGCCATCAAGCCCGAGTATGAAGCGCTTAAAGCGAAGATCATGCACGATAAGCAGGAAGACCTGATCAAATCGAAAGTGGAGATCTGCAGACTGATCAAATCCTACATCCTGCCCAGGTATTACTATCAGAAAGGAAGGATCGACGGGCTGATTACTGACGACCCTGCCGTAAAGAAAGCCGTGGAAGTGCTTTCCGACACTGAGGCCTACCGCAAAATACTGGCAATTCCCCAGCCCTGAGTTCCCATCCCGTGGAAAAAGAGCAGGCACAGGCAACCTCCTGATGCCTGAATGCGACTTTATGCATCAGTAAACGTTTTTTTGCCTGTTTTTTTTGCATTTTCCTGTTTTATCCCCTATATTTACCGCGCTATTCAAAAACACATGTCTTCATTTTTTCTTTAAAAACCTAAATATCAATCACATGCGAAAAGTCGCCTATTATTTTCTTTCCCTGACCCTTGCAGCCGCCATATTCGGTATGGTTTCCTGCAAGAAAGACAATGGTACAGACACCCCTCCGGCTTCCGAGCTGACCACCGGCACCCTGAAGGGTAAAGTGTTTGCCCAGAACGGTACCACTCCCATCCCCATGGCCACAGTTTTTGTTGACGTCAACGGGGAAATTTACATGACCTTCACCAATATCAACGGTGATTTCAGCCTCAGGGCTCCCTCCGGTACCCACACCATGTACGTTGAATCGGGTCGCGGAAAGATCTTCCGCTCCATGTATACCGTGGATGTCCCGAAAAACAGCACCTACACTTTCCCGAACGGGAACCTGAAACTGCAGCAGGCTGCCGACCTGGCCTATATCGCCGGGGCTTTCGACAACATTCAGAGCATTATTATCAATGATCTGGGGTATTCCTGTGATGAGATCACCGTTGCAGATCTCAGCAACATGAACACCCTGAATAATTATGCAGGCATCTTCCTCAACTGCGGTAAATACGGATCCATGGATGCCGCCAAATATGCCAACCTGCTGACTTACGTTCAGAACGGCGGAAGCATCTACGCTTCAGACTTTGCTGTTGAATACCTGACCGGTGACGGATACAATAAAGGCCAGCAGCACATCGCCAATCCTCACCCCAAGACCACCTGTACGGATGAACTGGGCGGTTTTATCAGTGGTACGGATCTTTGTACCGACAAGATCGGCCCGGTCACCACGCTTTATGATGCACAGATTGTCCCCGCAGATGTTCAGGCATATATGGGCCTGAGTTCAATCGATGTTGAATACGATCTGGGTGGATGGGAACAAATCCTGGAACTCAACATTCCCATGTGGGAAGTGATGATAGAGGATACCGGTTATTACGGACCCCTCGCTGTCCGCATGCATTTTGATGCCCCCAGCCGCAGTATGGAAGAGATCATGGAGCAGGATTGGGTGACCATTTGCCACATCCCGCCCGGAAACCCGGCCAATGCACACACCATCACCATTTCGGTGAATGCACTGCCCGCCCACCTGGCCCATGGCGATTATATCGGTTCCTGCCAGGGAAACGGGGGAACGATTTACTTCACCACCTTCCACAACCATGCTCAGGGCACCATCAGTCCTGATATGAAAAAAATGCTGGAATATTTTATTCTGAATCTCTAGAAGATCAGGTCATTGAAAAAGAGGCTGGCGCGAATGTCAGCCTCTTTTTTTTGTTGCCCCGAATTATGCTAATTTCGCAGCTCTTTTCAGCCTCATGGGGGACTATTCGTATATCGACATCCTGATCAACGCGGTACTGGCTATCATCATGCTGGGTATCGGTCTGTCGCTCACCATGAAGGATTTCAGGAACATCTTCATCCACCCCCGTTCACTTTTTACGGCCCTGGGCGCGCAGTTGCTCATCGTACCGGTCATTGCTTTCCTGATCGCCGCACTCAGCGGATTGAGCGCACCCATGAAGGTGGGCATCGTCATCGTATCCGTCTGCGCAAGCGGCGCATCTTCCAACCTGATCTCCCATCTGCTGAAAGGAAATGTCGCCCTGGCCATATCCATGACCACCATCAACAGCCTGATTACCCTGGTTTCCGTACCCCTGATGGTGAACCTGGCCCTGCTCACCTTTCTGGGTGTGCAGAAAGAGATCAGCCTGCCCTTCTGGGAAACCGTTTTCCAGATCTTCATCGTGACCATCCTCCCGGCTTTCCTGGGAATTTTCATCCGTCGTTACAAAGCAGGGCTGGCCATCAGCCTGGAAAAACCGCTGAAGTTCATTCTTCCCGCCATGCTGGCCACAGTTTTTACCATTAAGGTCTTCCTGGGCGAAAGCAGCGGAGGGACCGGCATCAGCCTGAACGAAACCCTTTACCTCTTCCCTCCCCTCATTATTCTGAACGTTCTGGCCATGAGCGCCGGCTTTTTCAGTGGCCGCATCATGCGCATCCCTTTCCACGATCAGTATACCATTTCCATTGAGGTGGGACTGCACAATACCGCACTGGCCCTGCTGATCTCAGGGACCATTCTCCAAAATGCGGAAATGGAAAAGCCGGCCGTGGTGTACGCCATGTTCAGCTTTTTCACGGCCATCTTGTTTGTATTGGCCATCAAAAAGATCTTCTCTTCAAAAGAAAAGAAAACTCCTCCCCGCGATCCTAGTGCATAAGCACCAGTCTGCGGGTAAAATTCAGGCTACTACTTCTGAAACTCATCATATACACCCCCTCGGGAAATCCGCCCAGTGATATCCTGAGCTGGTCGCCGTTTTGTTCCCACGGAAGTTCAGCGGCTACAAGCGAGCCAATGCTGCTGTAAAGCGCAATACGGGAATCCTGAGGGAATGCACCGGTGGGTTTGGTGATCACCAGAAGATCGCTCACGGGATTGGGATAAAGTACAACAGACGCCGCTTCAGGATCATCCATCCCTGCCCCGCTGGTCACGGTAATGTAATTGTTCTTGGTTTCCGTATCACTGCCGGCAGAATTGGTACAGGTCATCGATACCGTGTACTGGCCCGGAATGGTAAAAGCCACCTTGGGACTCTTGGATGCGCTGGTGGTGCCGCCGACAAAGCTTGTGCCCGTGGATGGAGTGATCGTCCACGACCAGATCAGAGGATCGTTCTGCGACTGATCCACCAGGGTGGTGAAGTTGTTGGCAGGAAGTGAAATATAACTGGCCGAGAAGTTCGCCACCGGTAATGTTGCCGGATCGGGATAGATGTGCACCACGGCTTCCTGGTAACTGGTGTAATTGCCGTTTCCGGTATTATTACCCGGTACCAGATAGTCAAGATAGTTGTAACTGTTGTAAGCGCCTTCCCAACCCCAGTTGAAATGGAAGTGGTCGTTGCTGGTGCCCTGGTAACCGTCGCACACAAAAGCATGTCCGCCTCCGGTGGCCTGACCGGCGTAAAGAATCGGCCGGCCCAGGTCAAGGTCTTCCTTCAGCATGAGTTTCCAGTCCGCATCGGAATAGGACGCCTTATAGGCATAAGTCGCCGCGTAGATAAAATAGGTTTTGAAGGCAGCGGTGGCATCCGATAAATAGGCTCCTGAACCTGCAACATTGTAATCCATATCTACAGCCACACCACAATGCCTCATAATTTCCGCCACCTCGGTGTTGGAACTGCTCACTGAATTGGGCATACTGGCCCATCCGTAAGTAGCCGTACCGAAATTGGCAGACTGCACGCCATAAGTAGAATGCGTATAGGAATGAGAGCTGAACCCATGGGTGGGATAGGCGTGTTTCTTCATGATCATAGCCATGGCAGTGGCCACACAACCTGTTGGAACACGGCCGCAATCGCCCAGGTAATGGGTCGGACACTGGGCATTGAAATAACAACCCTGTCCCCAGTAAATGGTTCCGAGCAGGGGTGACATGGCAAGGGTACTTTTCGTTCCGTGAATATCAAAATGGATGTATCCTTCCCAGAGGGCTGTGGCTTCCTCACTGCGGGGAAAATCGTTTTCGATCACATTCAGGATCTGATCTTCGTAGGCCTTCATCCACTCCACAAAGGCCGGGGGTTTTTCCCCTTGTCCGTAAGTGCCTTTAAAGGTATAACTCATCACCGGGATGGTCCGGTCATCGGCTGAAACCGCTACCCAACCTTTTCCCTGGCTGTGGTTGAATATATAATACAGAAGTACGCCGTCGCGGCTGACCGGGATCACCTCATCCCAGGTGATCTCTTCCATTGTTGTATGGCCCTGGATATTGAAGCGCTCAAAGTAGAAATGGGTAGCAACAGTGCGGGCGGTCTGCACGTCGACCGGGGCAGTGAAGGCGGTCTGGACAAAGGCCCACAGACCCATCAGCAGGATCAGTAAAAATCGTCTCATTGTAAAAAGTTTTGGTTAGACAGTAACAAAGACTTACAAATATGCGATTTTTTTTTGATCCTGCACAAGACGGCGGTGCTATTCCGGAAAAACTGCATCTGAACAACACAGCAGACCTGGTGCGCTTCGCCATCGAAACAGGATTGTATTAAATACGGTATTGCAGAAGCATTTTGACATATTTGCGGTTAATCTATAAACGGTAAGCCCATTTAGGTCAGTCCTGATTTTCACCTGAAAGAAATCACATAAAAACGGAGAACAGAGCTGTTCAGGCAGAAGAGAAAGAAAGTGGCCGTTGTGATCGGTTCTTGAAGTGATAGTGAGCTTTAGCAAGCCAAGATATAATGCATGTATGCACTGTCATCAACCGGAAACCATTGTTATCAATTGCTCAGTAAACACCGGTAAGCTAATCCCTGATGCACCTCACATTGAATCCGTCTTTCTTGTTTTGTTGTCCGACAGAAAAGGAGGCCGTATTATAATATAAGACCATGCCGTATGCATTGCCTGCATCCATAGATGTTGATGTCCACAATTCTCCGTATGTTTTTATGCTGCTGAATGTTCCGTTATAATCCCGATATCCCCCGCCAACAGCAGTGAAACCGGTTTCATTCGTGGCTCCGGTATTGGGTGAATTCCAGTGTGACAATCCTATCTCTTTCAGTTTCCCACCGGCTACTGAAGTTCCGCCCAGATAGGTGACCAGGGTGTTCATTTCAGTCAGGGTCGGCACGTGCCAGCCAACAGGTGCAATGTTGCGACTATCGTTCACCGCGTGCCAGTTATAATATACACCGTAATGTTCACGATTACCCGATGTATTATCATAATCACAATAAGCTCCGGTACTTAAGTCTTCCCAGGAAGAGGCGTTTGTCACCCCGGGAATAGGATCTCCGTTGCGGTAATGAATCACCAGGAGATTCTCGACCAGCCAGGTTTGTGTGCCTATGGTAACTGTATGGTAAATATTTCCATCATAGTCAGTCACCGTGGCCCCGCCCGAGGTTGTAAAGCTCAACTGATTACCATACCCTGTGCCTTCTTTGTTGGTGGCATATGCCCTTATATAATAGGTTGTGTTGGATGAAAGGCCTTCCAGGGTACTGACAAAGCCGGAAACAGCGGGTCCGTCCTGGGTCTTTGAATTGTCCACCGTCGGATCGGCAGAAGTACTCCAGCATACACCAGACGCAATAACCTCAGCTCCTCTGTCGTCAGTGATCGTACCTCCGCTGATGGCGGATGTGGCGGTAATGCCGGTCACTGCGACAGTAGTCAGCACAGGCACCTTGTCTTTCTTGCAACTCTGGGTCAGTGTTAAGCTTATCCCGACAGCGATTACAGACGCCATCATGATCATCATTTTCCTTTTCATGAGAAGTGAATTTAGGGTCAATAAATGCGCACATTCGTCGACAACAGGCAAGCACCAGTGCCGCCGGCGGTTTCATTAAAAACATGTATCTTAATTACAAAGTTATTAAAATATAATTAAATATTCCATTTCGTAAGAAAAAGAGTTGATTGCAACCAGATTGAGGGCATGTTCCCCGCCCCTATTTTCACAAACCCGATGACTTTCCTCACCCTGATGCAAAGACAGAGCGATGGAGCGGGATCATGGTCGCTCTGGATCTGCTTTTTAGAGCATTATTTGTCCGGTTTTTTAACATAAAAACTGGACATTTTCATCCCCATTCAGATAAGTGATTGTAAGCGTAATTGTCTTTTCCTCCGGGGGGTTAATTTCATTACAGGTGAAGGCGAAGTCTGCCAACAATCGCCTGCTCCTATATTCAACAATATCAAGCACTTTCATCACTATCTTGGGTTAATATAGAGACTAAAAACGTCAGGTAACTACCGGTAGTTACCTGGCAAATATCTTTTGAATTTGATGTATTACCCGTCAATTTCATGTGTGCCAGCCAGACCTCAAGGTTCATATGAGCCAATGATTCCGATCATGGCCTTTGTTTATTCGTGAAACTCAAATTTCAAGAGCGAGGTGAACTAAATTTACTGCTCGAACGAGTCCCGATGGCACAGTGTATCGGGATGCTGTTATTAAGATGTTTAAGGCCAGTTTTGTCAAGTTTGTTGCGTCAAAAACTCACCCCCTTTCTGCCCAGCATCATCACCATTGTTGGGATGTTCCTGATGTACCGCAAATTCGACCCGGGGAACAAGCAGGATCCTATTCAGAAGGAGATCAACAAGGTGTTCAAAACGCTGGATCCGAAGAGCCGGGAGGAGATGACGAAGGCGGTGATGGAGGCGGTGGGGAGGGTTACAAATACTGACATAGCCTAAAAAGGATACTAAGGATGGGAAAAATGGATTGCTAATAAAGTTAAGCATTCAACTGGTTTATTAAAAACTGATTTTGGTCGACACTTTAACACACTTTGTCTTTGATTCCTCGAAGGTGAAGCATACATTTGCTATCTCTTTTCTGCCTGCTGTACCATGTGCTGAATAAAAGGATGGATATCAAATAATTGTTAATGACTTGCCATGAACGAATTCAAAGAACTTACCGATGCTCTGCTGAAATTCCGCAATGAACGCGACTGGGAGCAGTTTCATAATCCCAAAGACCTCGCGCTGGCCATCAATGTTGAAGCCGGAGAACTTCTTGAGCTTTTCCTGTGGAAAAAGGCCGAAGAAGCTGACGCGGAGAAGATCAAAGAAGAACTGGCCGATGTTCTTGCCTTCGCCCTCCTGCTGGCCGACAAATATCAGCTCGATGTGAAAAGCATTGTGCTGGATAAGATCCGCAGAAACGGAGAAAAGTATCCAGTGGATAAATCAAAGGGTACAGCAAAAAAGTATAACGAGTTATGATCGTTTACCAAAAGACCCGGGATCAGTTCTGCGAAGATGTCCTTACCGGAGACATCGAAAACATCATCCTGAAAGAATTCCGTAAAAAACTAAATCGGAACGTTGCAAAAAACGAAGTACGCTCCTGGCAAAGTTCCATGGTTTTTATGAACACCGTCATGGGCGACCCCGGGATACCGGGCGATGCCGGTGTCAGCATTGAGGTCCAGATCCCGCAGACCTCCAAGCGCATGGACTTTGTAATCACCGGCATGAATGCAGAGCAGGCAGAACAGGTCATCATCATCGAACTCAAGCAATGGTCGAAGGTAGAGCTTACTGACAAGGATGCCGTGGTCAGAACCTGCTTCGAAAAAGGCATGGTAGAGACCAGTCATCCCTCCTACCAGGCCTGGTCGTATGCCGCCCTGTTGGAGGGGTTCAATCAAACCATTTACGAGGAGAATATCAAATTACGACCCTGCGCCTACCTGCATAATTATGCAAGTGATGGTATCATCGATCACCCCTTTTATCAGGAACACATCAACAAAGCCCCGCTCTTCCTGAAGACCGATATCCGTATGCTGCGTGAGTTCATCCGCAAATATGTGAAGTACGGTGACACCCGCCAGTTGATGTACCGCATTGACAAGGGAAAGATCCGTCCGTCGAAGATCCTGGCCGATAGTCTGGCGGCCTTGCTGAAGGGCAAGGAAGAATTCGTCATGATTGACGACCAGAAGATCGTGTTTGAAACTGCCATGGCACTGAGTAAGAAATATGCCGGTCCCCGGAAATCGGTACTTATCGTGGAAGGTGGCCCTGGTACCGGGAAATCGGTGGTGGCTGTGAACCTGCTGGTGAAGATGACCAGGGCAGGAATGCTTGTACAATACGTCACCAAGAATGCTGCCCCCCGCGAAGTTTACCAGAACAAACTTACCGGAACACTCTCTAAAACCCAGTTCGCGCACCTGTTCAAGGGTTCAGGAGCCTTCACCGATGCCAAAAAGGACCAGTTCGACACCCTCATTGTTGACGAAGCCCACCGGCTGAATGCGAAATCGGGCATGTACCAGAACCTGGGGGAGAACCAGATCAAGGAGTTGATCCATTCGGCCCGGAACACGGTTTTCTTTATCGACGAAGATCAGAAGGTTACATTGAAGGATATCGGCACTAAGGAAGAGATCATTCGCTGGGCAAAACTGCAGGGGGCTGATATTTACCAGACCGAACTTACCTCACAGTTCCGCTGCAACGGTTCCGACGGCTATCTGGCCTGGCTCGATCAGGTGCTGCAAATCCGGGAAACCGCCAATACCGAATTCGACAGTGATTCATTTGACTTCCGCGTGCTTGATTCTCCCAACGCATTACGCGACCTGATCTTTGAAAAGAATGCCGAACGAAACAGTGCGAGACTGGTGGCCGGTTATTGCTGGGACTGGAAAAGCAAGAGGGACTCAAAGGCCATGGACATTGTCATTCACGAACACCAATTTGCAATGAAATGGAACCTTACTTCCGATGGTTCCAGGTGGATCATGATGCCGAATTCCGTGAACGAGATCGGCTGCATCCACACTTGCCAGGGACTGGAGGTAGATTATATCGGGGTGATCATCGGTCCTGATCTCGTTGCCCGCAACGGTCAGGTGCTGGTGGATCCCTCAAAACGCTCCCGAATGGACAAATCCCTGAATGGATACAAGTCCCTGCTGAAAACAGACGAAGCCCATGCCAAACGAATCATCAGCGCCCTCATCCGCAACACCTACCGCACGCTGATGACAAGGGGGCTGAAGGGGTGTTATGTGTGGTGCACGGATAAAGAATTGAAGGAGTTTTTAGAACTCGCCATACAAAAAGGAGGTGAATCTAAAAACAGATAACTCTCTCTATTGTGCATCCAAAACAGCAACTCAGCGAGTAAAACCAGTCCATTGATGGTGTCGTGGAATCGCGTATCTCCGCCAAGCTGGCCGAAAAAGAATTTGTATCGCGGAACGACAAGATATCACATTAATCACCACGTTTATCGACATTAATGACCAATCCGCAGAAATTGATTTATCAAAATCATATTTTTTTACATTTAAATATCCTAATTTTGAGTTTTAAAGCAAAGCATGAGGTTCTACCTTGGAGTTACGGACATTGATTGGTACAACTACCTCTCTCAGAGAGATAATGAGGACATCAATTTCTGGCAACCGGGAGGAAATGCAAGTTTTAAAGTGCTTAAACCGGGGGCACCCTTTCTTTTCAAACTTAAAAGCCCTTTTAACGCAATCGCTGGTATCGGGTTCTTTTCTTCTCATTCGATTCTACCGTTGGATGTGGCTTGGGATATTTTCGGTGAGCGAAACGGACTCTCCTCTTTATCGCATTTCAAAAAGAAGATCGTGGGATATCGATCAAGCGACAACTTGTTTTCAGCCAATCCCAATATTGGCTGCGTCATTCTTACTGCGCCTATATTTTTCAAACGCGAAGAATGGATCCCTGTGCCTGAAGACTGGAGCAGGAGTATCGTCCAGGGGAAATCTTACGATGAAAGCTCGGAAGCCGGCAGGAAGCTTTGGGCAAAAATTGAAATGGTTTTACAAGCGAATAGATTCTTTGAACAGGCGGAAAACAATAAAAGCCAGCTTATACTTGAAGAACCGGAAGCCGAATACACACGTAGGTACTTGACCAAGGTTCGTCTGGGCCAAGGAGCATTCAGGGTTCAGTTGACCGATGCGTATTTTCGCAAATGCTCTGTGACCGGTGAAAAGACGTTGCCTGTGCTGGAAGCAGCGCATATTAAGCCATTTGCCGATTCCGGCCCTAATCACATTTCGAATGGAATTCTTTTACGGGCCGATTTGCACAAGCTCTACGATGCCGGGTATATAACTTTAACAAAGGATCTGCGAGTGGAAGTCAGCCCTCGCATCAAGGAGGAATTTGAGAACGGTCGTGAGTATTACCAGTTTCAAGGAAAACCCTTGCAAATTCTCCCAAATCGTTTTATTGACCGGCCAAATGAGCAATATATCGAATGGCACAATAACAACATCTATAATGGATAACAGCCTAGAGGATTTGACTAAAATTGTCTTGAAATTCAGAGATGACCGGAACTGGAAGCAATTTCACACAGGGAAAGACCTGGCTATTTGTCTGAATGTTGAAGCCGGCGAGCTTCTTGAATTATTTCTTTGGAAAACGGATCCCCAAGTAAATGAAAAGCAACTTGCCAATGAACTGGGTGATGTATTCTACTCCTTGATTCTACTGGCAGAAAACTATCATATTGATCTTGCAAAGGCACTCAAAGAAAAGGTGGCTGAGAATGAAAGGAAATATCCTATTGATGGCTTTCGTAATTCCAATAAGAAATACAACGAAAAGTAGTATTTGACTATCTCATGCTGAATTATTATTACAAAGCCTCGATTGAAAACTTTCTTGTCTCAAGCAAAAATGAGATCCTGGGATCGATCGACTTTGGAAATAATTATGACACGGTCGCCCTTCAAAAATGGGCATGGGAAGAGCAAATACCCATTCTGAAAGCGGCATTATTACCATTCAAAGGAGAAATTTTCTTTGAATTCTCCATCCCACGTATGGGTAAGCGTGTTGACGCATTGGTTATCATTCACAATGTGGTTTTTGTTATTGAATTCAAAATCGGCGAGCATCATTATCTCAATTATAACATTGATCAGGTTTGGGATTATGCACTAGATCTTAAAAATTTCCACAAACCAAGTCATCGCGCCCTGCTTGCCCCAATTTTAGTGGCAACTGAAGCAAGCTATTGTAAAACAGATATTGAATTTACTTCGCACAACGACAACCTTCTGCGTCCCATATTAGTGAATGCACAAACATTAGGTGCTGCTATTGCAACGGTTCTTAATGAAGTTATTCATAAGGAAAGCCTGGACGGAACGGCCTACGTGAATGGTTCGTATATGCCGACACCCACAATCATCGAGGCTGCAGTATCCTTGTATCATTCGCATAGTGTTGATGAAATAACCCGAAATGATGCGGAGAATCTCACCGCAACAACTTCAGCAATTTCGAATATTATCGAGTATGCGAAATCACAGCAAAAGAAAGTCATTTGTTTTATCACTGGTGTACCCGGTGCGGGAAAAACGCTGGTAGGCTTAAAAGTTGCTACGTCTCACCTGGATAAGGAAAAAGGAAATGCTAGTGTTTATTTATCCGGCAATGGGCCTCTGGTAGCTGTATTGCATGAAGCCTTGGCTCGAGATAAGGTAGCACGAGATATTGAGCTGGGCAAGAAATCTGCAAAATCAAAGGCCAAACAAAGTATCAAAGCATTTATCCAAATCATTCACCATTATAGGGACGAGTATCTGCGAGACAAAAGTGCGCCGTATGACCATGTAGCCATATTTGATGAAGCTCAGCGTGCATGGAATAAAGAGCAAACGGTGAATTTTATGAAGCGCAAAAAGAACATTCCAGACTTTCATTATTCGGAACCGGAATTTTTAATATCCTGTCTTGACAGACATCCCGATTGGGCTGTCATTATTTGCCTTGTTGGTGGCGGGCAGGAAATCAATACCGGGGAAGCAGGAATATCAGAGTGGTTAAATGCAATTGAAAACACCTTTAATAACTGGGAGGTTTGTATTTCTCCTAATCTTTCTGATAAAGAATATGCAGCAGAAGAAACCATCCGACGCTTAGAAAAAAAGGTTGTTGTAAAACGAAATTCGGATCTGCATTTATCTGTTTCCATGCGTTCATATAGAGCCGAAAACTTATCCCTCTTCGTTAAGTATCTTTTGGAAATGGACATAGAAAATGCGAGAGAAACCTTGTTTCGCATTCGTGAGCGATATCCGATTGTTTTAACGAGGGACCTAGCAAAAGCTAAGCATTGGCTTCGACAGAAAGCAAGGGGAAGCGAACGATATGGAATGGTGGTCTCTTCCCAGGCCTACCGACTTAAACCTTTCGCCATTGATGTCAAAACACCGACAGATCCGGTTCATTGGTTCTTAAATGACAAAGAAGACATTCGGTCTTCCTACTTCCTGGAGGATGTCGCTACAGAATTTCAGATTCAGGGGCTGGAGCTCGATTGGACCTGTCTTATTTGGGATGGGGATTTGCGATATTCAGAAAGTGGATGGAGACCTTATTCTTTCGTGGGGACTAATTGGAACAACATCAAACAAGCTGAAAGGATCAAGTATCTCATCAATGCATACCGGGTATTACTGACCAGGGCAAGACAAGGTATGATTATCGTTATTCCGGAAGGAAACCCTGAAGATTTGACAAGGAGGCCAGAGTATTATGATGCTACTTTTGAGTATTTGAAGAGGATTGGGATACATGTAATTTAGTGTCGATGATTACACGTGTAACCTCTGAAGACGCTGAACAATGCCCGAAACCCTTAATTTGTTTGGCCATTCTCCGGCAAAAAAAAGGGCCCAGCATAAAACTCCTGAAGCCCTTTCCTTTTCGCCAACTGTTAACTGCTGACTGCTAACTGTTGACTGCTTGTTGTCCCGCCAGGGGTCGAACCTGGACTCTTCTGATCCAGAGTCAGACGTGTTGCCAATTACACCACGGGACAGAATGAGGGGGCAAAAGTAGAAAAAAAATGGAATAATGCAAGAGGAGGGGAAAAATTTCGGGAAGGAAGGTGAACAGGGTGAACGAGGTGAACAGGGTGACGGAGGTGAACAAGGTGACGGAGGTGACGGAGGTGAACAAGGTGACGGAGGTGACGGAGGTGACGGAGGGTGAACAAGGGAAGAGAGGGGCAAAGGTTATCAGGGTGAACGGGGGAAGTGTTCACTGAACTGTGTCGTGCAGATAGTTTATGTCTTCAGTATAAAGACTTGTTTTTCAGCGCCTTAATGAGTCCAAGAATCTGGAATCGAATCAGAATTATTTGAGATTCGATCTTCTTCTCTGTTTCTTTCGAAAGATAGCCAAGGTCTTCCGATATTAAACACTGAGTCTCCAATTCAGAAAGACTCCCCTGTGCAACATAAAGGAATTGAATGAACTCACGCGTGCTTCTTCTGGCAGCACCCTCCGCAATATTCGCAGGGATGGAAACAGCAGCCCGACGCATTTGGCTTGATAATCCAAATAACTCTTGTTTTGGGAATGTCCCTGTGATTCGATAAATCTCCGAAACCAGCGACATTGAAGCCTTCCAGGCATTAAGATCTTTGTGACTTTTCATAGTGATTTATTTGTTTTTGACAAAAGTACTTGATTCATTTCACTCCATCACCTCCGTCACCTCGTTCACCTCCGTCACCTCGTTCACCTTGTTCACCTTGTTCACCTTGTTCACCTTCGTCACCTTCGTCACCTCCGTCACCTTGTTCACCTCCATCACCTCCATCACCTCCGTCACCTTGTTCACCTTGTTCACCTTTTCCTACCTTTGCCCCATGCCCTGGCGCTCACGTACCGAAATGATCATTGGACCTGATGGTGTATCCCGTCTGGAGGAATCACATATACTGGTGGCCGGCCTCGGTGGTGTGGGCGCAGCTGCAGCGGAAATGCTCTGCCGGGCGGGCATCGGAACCCTCACCCTCCTCGATGCCGATACCGTGGCCGACAGCAACCGTAACCGGCAACTGCCGGCCCTCTGTTCCACCCTCGGACGATTGAAAACCGATGTGGTGGGCGAAAGACTGATGGATATCAATCCCGCACTCCGTCTGATACGCTTCAGTGAGTATATCAAAGACGAAAAGACTGAAAACCTGCTCGATGCCGCGAAATACGATTATGTGGTCGACGCCATCGATACCCTGTCGCCCAAGATCTGGCTGATTGCGCATTGCGTGCAACGGCAACTGCCGGTGGTCAGCTCCATGGGATCGGGCGCCAAGCTTGATCCTTCACAGGTCAGGGCGGTGGATCTTTCGGAGACCTACCAGTGCACTTTCGCTTACGACATCCGCAAGCGATTGCGCAAGCTGGGTGTGGTCAGCGGCGTCAAAGCAGTGTTCTCCCCCGAAGTTGTGATCAAAAGCGCCATCCGGCACCAGGAAGGCGAACAGAATAAGAAATCGGTGATCGGTACCATTTCCTACATGCCCGTTGTCTTCGGCTGTCACTGTGCCTCCGTGGTCATCAGGGATCTCCTCGGCCGCTCATGAAGCGGATCAGAAGACATGCAACATTAACGCATTTTAATATGTCTTGAATTCATGTATTTTTGTCCGGAAAACAAAAACAAAAATATCATGAAGCATTTAACACGGGCAGGTATACTTCTGGTTCTGTTGTGGACCGCCGCCTGCCGCACCGACGAGCCTTTTTCCCCGCCGCCTGAATACCTGCGAAACGATTGGGACACCAGCCTGCTTGTTGACGGCCTTATGCTGCCGGGCAGCGGAATGCAGCATACATCCCTGGTATACGAAGGGGATCAGAGAAGAATGCAGCATCTGTTTTCGAAATTCAGGAACGGGGGCCTCATCCGCCTGGGCTTCATCGGAGGATCCATCACAGGTTCAGCCATGGCCAGCACGCCTGACAAATCCTATCCGGAAGTGTTGACTTTGCTGATGAACAAGTCGTTTGACGGATTGCAGTTTACATCCGTTGTGAGGGGCTATGGCGCCACCGGAACCTATTTCGGCTGCTGCCGGGTGGATGACGACCTGCTGAAGGAAGCGCCTGACCTGATCGTAGTGGAATTTGCCGTGAACGACAGGGAAGAAGACGCGCTTCAGGTGCGTTTAACACTGGAAGGACTGCTGCGCAAATGTCTGAAAACGGGCACGCCCGTCATCCTCCTGTTATCAGAATACCGTCACGGAAATCCCGTGATTCAGGCCGTACATGAACAGCTCGGCCGCTACTACGGACTTCCGGTCATCTCGATGGGTGCTGCCATAAGGCCCTTTATTCAGAGCGGACTGATACAATGGGAAGACCTTTATGTGGATGATATCCACCCCAACGATCAGGGACACTTATTGAAAGCACTGCTTCTTTACCGTTATCTAAGCACCGCTTACAGCTATTACCATCCTTCTGAAACATGGCCGGGATTGCCCCCGAATTATTTTACTGACCGTTACGAAAACGCCGGTGTGCTAAAGCTCACCCAAAGTGCGGTATGTACCAGCAACGAAGGCTGGGACTTCGTGGAGCGGGAGGCCGGCCGTTTGGGACTGGTGCCCGCGAGCAAGAATGCGCATCTTCAAATCCTCTGCACCTGGAGAGAGTGCGCCCTGGTGTATCAGATCAGCACCGATCATTCGGCCCACCTGGAGGTGAGCATCGACGGTGTGCCCACAGATACCCTTTGCAATCTGTCGACCGGAAATGCCAACTTCACCATGACACTTTTCCAGTCACCATATTCGGAAGCCCGCACCATTGACCTGCGCAACCTCGACACCGAAGCCTTCGGAATCAGCTACGTGCTCTATGTTCCCTAAATCAGGGAGAAAAGATGAAAGGATGTTTTGAAGGGTGATCAGGATGATGACCGGAAAATAATTTTACTTTTACCCTAAAATCGCCCTATGTCTTCCCTGACCCTGGTCCCTACTCCCGTTGGAAATCTTGAGGATATGACTCTCAGGGCCATCCGTATTCTGAAGGAGTCAGACCTGATCATTGCCGAAGACACCCGCACCAGCGGGGTGCTGCTGAAACACTACGACATCCGTAAACCGCTTCTTTCTTTCCATGCCCACAATGAGCACCAGCGGGTGAACAGCATCGTGGAAAAAATCCTGGAGGGAAACCATGTGGCCATGATCACCGACGCCGGAACCCCGGGCATCAGTGATCCCGGTTTCCTGCTGGTGCGTGCCTGTGCTGAAGCTGGAATTGAAGTATCCTGTTTACCCGGAGCCACGGCCTTTGTCCCTGCTCTGGCCGTTTCGGGTTTACCCAGTGATCAATTCCTTTTTGCCGGTTTCCTTCCCCATAAAAAAGGACGGCAGAGCAGGATCAGAGAGCTCGCCGGAGTGAAATGCACCATGATCCTCTATGAATCCCCTTTCCGGCTGATCAAAACCCTCACCGAACTCATTCCTCATTTGGGTGCCGGGAGGAATGCGGCCGTGGTCAGGGAGATCTCCAAAATACATGAGGAGATACAAAGGGGCAGCCTGGAGTCGCTCCTGTCGTACTTCAGCACCAAAACCGTAAAAGGGGAAATCGTGCTCATCATTGCCGGAAGCGAGTATTCACGCTGATTCCGATCACAGGAAAACAAATTTCCCGTAACATTTTTTCATCCCCCGGTAACATTTCGGGCTTGAGGTCCGTCAAATGACATAAACACCATCCGGAGGTGTCCGATAGCGGACAAAGTGTGTTTTTAACGGACAGAAAATACAAATACAATTTCAAAGCAATTGCCACTTAACGTGTTGTTTTTCATCTTATTATAAGGTTTGGCACGGGAAATGGCAACAAGAGAACATCAACCAATAAAAATTTGCATTATGAAATCAAAAATAGTTTTAGCGGGTCTCATTTTAAGCTTCATCAGTTTAAGTGCATTCGCCTCACCTGCATATCCTGACCGTGAGCCGGGACTCACCGAACAGATCTGGGCAGAGATCAATTACCCTGAATACGCCGTAAAGGCCGGGATTGAGGGATTCGTGCTGATCAGTTTCTCCGTAGAAGAGGATGGCAGGATCAACATCAGCGACATCAATTACAGTGAAGAAGTACTGGGAACTTACGTCCGGGAGCGGCTGGGGAACTTCAGGCTTCAGTCCTCAGAAATTGTAAGCGGCCAGATGTACCAGATGAAATTCGTTTTCAAAATATTATAGACGCTGGTTTTCATGTTGCTTTTTGGTTAGAGTGACGGGGCTGCCTCCATGGCGGCCCTTTTTTTTTGATTCAGTGAAGCGGGTGGGGATTCGCTGTTATAAATCATGATTACATGGGGACAAGTGGAAAGGGTCCTGATTCTGCTGCTTTCCATTATATTTGCAGGACTGAAACTAACACATGAGGAAAATCACCAGGATCGGAAGGGGGATCATCGTGCTGTCGACAGCTATGCTGTTCTTCTCTTCCTGCATTGAACTCACGGAGAAAGTTACGGTGAATCCTGACGGATCCGGAAAGATCGAGCTGAAGCTCGACATGGGCAGTCTGGCTTCGGCACTCAACAGTCAGAATACCGGTTTCGACGTGAGTCTGATTGAAAAGATCAGAAAAACCGTACGTGAGGCTCCGGACATACTGAAGGATCAGAAGGGCATCCGTGATGTTATTTCATCTTCTGATGACAAGAATGGTGTTTTTATCATTCGTTTCTGTTTCGATCGTTCCGCGAACCTGAACAAGGCGGTTTATCTTTTGATGGGAGCAGAAAAGCAGGGGATATTCCCTGATCTTTACAAGATCACCCGGCACAAGGTCAGGAAGAAAGACCTGGGACCCTTTGTTCAGAAGGCCATGAAGAATGTGAAGTCAAGCGGGTTCAATGATATGTTTTACTCGGTGATCTACTACAATAACATTATTGAATTGCCCTCTGCGGTGAAAAGCGTAAAGAACATCAAATCCAAAACAGAGGGCGACAGAACAGTAAGTACCCGGCTGACCTTTGAGAACATGATCAAGGGGCACTTCAGTTCCGGTAACCTGATCCGGTATTAATGATCGTAATTTTATCATCCTCCTTCGACCGGTAACATCCAGTATAATGAAAAAGGAAATTCTGATTCCCCTGCTGATCGCATTGATTACATTGATCTTTCTGATCGTAAGCTTCCTGGTCTGGCTGAAGCCTTCACCCTGGCTGACGCGTCTGAAACTGCGCAGTGGCGGCCTCATTCTCTCGCTGACTTTCTTTGCCGCCTGTAGTCCTCCCCAAGCGAGTTGTTACGAAATGGCCCCGGCCGACAGTCTGAAGGAGAGCGGGGGTGGTGTTGATTCTTCCCATATCAGGAAAATCAGCATAGATACCTCCAAACATCAAAAAAAGAATAAAAACGCTCAGGCGGGAGGATTACAGGATTCAGTTTCAACCTTTGGGCCGGATCCAGACATGATCCGCTGCTATTTACCCCCCATTGATGAATGATGTTCAGGCTTGTTCGTAAACCGCCTCATTAAGCCGTGATTTATTGAAATACCATCTTCCATATATTATCTTTGAAATCACTGCGGCATGCAATCTTCAATGCCGCTACTGTTACAATGTCTGGAAAATTCCCGGCACATCCGTTAAGTCTCCGGAATACACCTATCAGCGGGCCATACGGGTGCTCAAAAAACTTTTTCGCCTGGCTGATGTCAAACATGTCACTTTCACCGGTGGAGAGCCGTTGCTGGCTGAACGTTTCGAAGAGATCGCGCTTTTTGTCCGCCTGAAAAGAAAAAGTGTGACCATCATCACCAATGGCAGCGGGGGTGATGAGAGCCGTTACCAGACCTTGATGAAGCTCGGGGTCAAACTTTTTGAATTACCGGTTCATTCACATCTGCCTGAAGTCCATGACGGGATCACCTGCGTCAGCGGTTCGTGGGATCGCTCGGTGCGCAGCATCCGCAGCCTGATGAAAGGGGGTGCATACGTGGTGCCGGTTGTCGTAATCACAAAGATGAATGCGGGAGATCTGGGAAGTACACTTCACTTCATTCATTCCCTGGGTTGCCGGCAGATCATGCTGAACCGCTATAATATCGGGGGGCAGGGATTCAGGGAAGCGCATGAAATTCTGCCCTCTCATGAGCAGTTGCGTCAGGCGTTCCGTGAGGCCGATCAGCTTGCGGTACCGCTTGGACTGAAGCTCAGCTCCAATGTATGCACACCTTTTTGTCTGTTGAATCCGGCAGAATACCCGAATATCAGTTTTGGCTCCTGTTCCACTCAAGTGGAAAGGATGCCGGTGACCATGGATATTGAAGGAAACCTTCGTCTTTGTAACCATTCGCCCGTCAGTACCGGCAATATTTTCAGAGAAAAACTGAGTGATATTTTCCGCTCGGAACACGCCCTGACCTGGCTCAGCGAAAGACCTGAGTTCTGTGACGGCTGCACCTTGTACGATCGCTGCCTTGGGGGTTGCAGGGCCGCATCCCTGCAGGCCGGTCTCGGTTCTTCACATGTAGATCCGGTAATGACCTTAAAAGGATGAGCCTTATAGAGTCATGATGAAAAGGCCGGAGAATTCATATCTTTGCAACGGAGATCATTCTTCATGTCAGAAAACCCACTGAACATACCTCAACGGGCCTCCTACCCGGAACTGCCGGATGACGAACTGGTTTCGTTGTATAAGGCCGGCGGGGACAAAGAGATCATCGGGGAGTTATACACGCGCTATGCCCACCTGATGATGGGGGTTTGCATGAAGTACCTGAAAAAGGAAAGTGAGGCACAGGATGCCCTGATGCATGTTTTCGAGCGTCTTTTCGATTTCCTGAAAATGTACGAGATCGGGTATTTTAAAAGCTGGTTGTACAGTGTTACCAAGCATCATTGCCTCCTTCTTCTGAAGAAAAACAAGGAATACGCTTATGAGGATGATATCCTGGTTTGGAAAAGTCCGAAAGAATTTGTGGAATTCGGGGATGACCTCACTCTGACGGGCCGCCTTGAAAAAGGGGATCAAACCCGGGAACTCATGCAAGCGATTGAACAACTGAATGATGAACAAAGAATTTGCGTCGAACTCTTCTATCTTAAAGAAAAGTCTTACCAGGAAGTACAGGACATCACCCGATTCACCTATAAACAAGTGAAGAGTTACATACAAAACGGTAAAAGAAACCTCCGTATCATTTTAAGCAAAAGCAATGGAACGCCTGTCTGATCAACATAAGGTTTTCACACCTTCAGGCTGCCTGACTCAGGAAGCCCTGCAAGCTTACGTAAAGGGCCATTGCAGTCCTGAAGTTTTGCGAAAAATTGAGATCCACCTGACTGATTGCCCTTTATGTTCTGATGCAACAGAAGGTTTTGCTGAGGAGCCCGGAAATCTGTCGGCACTTTCGCGGCTGGATAACATCAGGAAGCAACTCTTTCAGGAGAAGGAAGAAGAAACCCGCGTTATTCCCCTTATTGCCCCTGTAAAGAAAACCAAAAACAGACAGATCCTTTACATAAGTATTGCTGCAAGCTTCATTCTCGTCTGTACTTCATTTTTTGCGATCCGCTACCTGGTCATGAACTCACAGCAGGACCAGGTTTCAATGACTGCCTATCAGGAAACCGACAAAAGTGAAAATACCGGAGAGACTGCCGAAGAGGCTGTTCCGGATGCTGCCGGACAAATCATTTCCGACAGCATGTCGCCCCGCAAGGATATGACGGATCATAACCGGAACAACAAAGATATTCCGGATCCGGTCAAAGAAGGAGCTAAAGGCGGTACCGTGATCATGCCCGGCACTTTGGATATGATTGCCGATGATGAAACTTATAAGTCCATAGTAAACGAGGTGTACTTTTCTGTGGACGCTGATCTTGGACTGGTGGAACTTCCGGTAGAGGAAAAGCAGGTAGTGGCCTCAGAAGATGAAAACAAACTGCCGGAGCAGACGAAAAACAAAGAAACCGACAAGGTTGAACAGACGGTTGCGGGAACGAGGACCAATGGCGCGACCGGAAAAACCCAGAAAAAATCAGAGGTTCAGCAGGCACCTGCTTCGGCCACGGGAGATGCCAGGGATGAGCTGAACTCCGGAATGGAATCCTACCGCGAAGGGGATTACAGCGGAGCTGCTGAAAAGTTTGACCGCGCGCTCGTCAACGAACCCGACCAGGCCCAGGCGCTTTACTACAGCGGAATGTCATATTTCTACACCGGCGATTACGACCAGGCGCTTCAAATGTTTGGTAAGGTGGTCAAAAACAAAAAAAGCTCCTATTATCACGCAGCACGCTGGCAGATTTCAGTCATCCAGATCCGGCAGGGCAAAACCCAGGAAGCCCGCAAGACCCTCAACGCCATCATCGACGAGGACAGTCCTTACCGCAAACAGGCTGAAGAAGAAATTGAGTTGCTGAATAAGTAATTGGTTTCTTTGTATTGAATCCGTCCGGACTTTGTACAGAAACCGGCAGCAAGTCCCTTTCCTCTAAAGGCTATTTGCTTGTTTTTCTTTATTTTACAGTCGGGACAACCCAACAAAAGAATTTTACGTCATGATAAAAGTCTGAGAATGCTTTTTTATTAACAACTGCTTCACTATATTTGTAACCAAATGTTTAAGTTTTCGTTTACCCCCCGCGAAAACGGTTGCTTTTAATACCTGGACCAATGATTAAAAACCGTATTGCCGGAGGATTATTTTTACTATCCGCTGCATTCATTTCCCTGATCAGTATACCTGCTATGGCCCAACCGGGCTGTCCTACCGTAAATGCCGGTCCTGACGTAACCGTTGGTTGCGGAAATAACTGCACCACACTTACGGCAACCGTGGTACCTACCGGGGCGACCACCTCCTATGCTGTTCAAAGTATCCCTTACACCCCACCCTTCCCCTTCACGGGCGGGACATCTATCATTGTGAACACCGACGACGTCTGGAGCAGTTCCATCGCACTGCCTTTCACTTTTTGCTTCTACGGTGGAAATTATAATTCTATTGTGGTAGGCTCCAATGGTGTGATTTCATTTGATGTTTCCCAGGCCGGGGGCTTTAACCAGTGGAGCTTTTCTGCATCATGTCCCAGCAGCAGTCTCCCCATGAACGCCATTTTCGGGGTCTATCAGGACACTGATCCAACCTATCAGGGGGTGATCAATTACAGGATCTCGGGAACCTATCCCTGCAGGATGTTTGTGATTTCATATTATCAGATCCCCTATTATGGTGATCCCAACAGTGTTTCCCCTGGATCCTGCAACAGCGCCATGTATGCCACCAGCCAGATCGTTATTTACGAATCTACCAATGTAATTGAAGTATATATTCAGAATAAGGCCCTTTGCAGCGGGTGGAACGGGGGGAACGGCCTTGTTGGAATACAGAACTCCGGGGGTACTCAGGGCCTGGCCCCGCCAGGCAGGAACACCGGTCAGTGGACAGCCCAGAACGAGGCCTGGCGGTTTTATCCCAACGGAGCCGGAGGCGTTGATATCACCTGGTGGGATGGTGCCACACAGATCGGGACGGGGGCATCCATACAGGTTTGCCCAAATGCGACCACTACCTACACGGCCCAGGCTGTTTATAATACCTGTACCGGTAGCAACGTTACCGCGACCGACCAGGTAACTGTAAATTACAATGCCACTTTCAGCATTAGTGTGAATCCTACATCTGCAACCATTTGTCCCGGTGATCAGGTCACCATCACGGCTTCCGGCCCGGGAAATGTGAATTTCACCTGGACCCCTGCCACAGGACTTAACACTACCACGGGGACAACAGTCGTCGCCACGCCGAACGTGACCACCACCTATACGGTCACGGGGGTTGATCCCACCAATTGCAGTATGTCGCTGCCGGTCACCATTACCGTTACTCCCAATCCTGTGGTGAGCATTACGCCTTCAGCCACAACGGTCTGTCCGGGGATGCCCGTGGATCTGACCGCTTCCGGGGCGGCCACTTACACCTGGTCGGGCGCCGGACTGGTGAGTACGAGCGGTCAGACCGTAACGGCCAATCCGACCACTACCACAACTTATTATGTAACAGGGAGTAGCGGAAGCTGCTCGGGAACAGCCAGCGTGACCATCAATATGAGTCCTTCGCTGAACATTACCATTTCTCCACCCGGAGCATCCATTTGTCTGGGGAATTCTGTAGATCTGATCGCTTCGGGAGCAGATACCTATGTCTGGTCCCCGGGAAGCAGCCTTTCGTCGACTACCGGTGATACTGTTACGGCTACACCGACTACCACTACTACTTATTATGTCACAGGAACGGCCAATGGCTGTACCGGACAGGCCAGTGCGGTCGTGGATCTGAACGGCAGTCTGGTGATCAGCGTAAGTCCTCCCAATCCCGGCATGTGTTTCGGGGAATCGGTTGACATGACTGCCAGTGGGGCCCTGACCTACACATGGTCACCGCCTGATTATTTATCATCCACATCCGGGGCTACGGTTACGGCCTCTCCGCCTGTTACCACGACCTATACCGTGCATGGTGCAGATGCCAGCAATTGTCAGGGAACCACCCTGGTTACCGTCATGGTTTCGACAGGACCGGTGATGACGTTCAATCCTCCGGATCCGGTGATCTGCAGGGGAGAGTCGGTTGATATTACGGTCTTCGGGGGGACATCCTACACCTGGTCGCCATCGGCCGGGTTATCCTCAACCACCGGAAGTACGGTCACCGCCGCACCTTTCACCACCATGTCCTATACTGTTCTTGGCGATAACTACGGATGTACAGGGGTTGCCACGATTGAAGTGGAGGTGAAATCATCCCCGCAGATTGACTTTACCGCTGATGTTTTCGAAGGCTGTGAAGACCTGCTGGTCAGCTTTACAGATCTGACGAATCCGCCCAGTGTGTCGTGGTCGTGGGACTTTGGCGATGGCAGTACTCCCAACGCGTTTACGAATATCCCCAATCCACAGCACCTGTTTACAGAATCCGGATATTATGACATCAGCCTGACGGTTACATCGGTTGACGGATGCCATGCCCATCTGAGCATCCCGCAAATGATCCACGTACTGAAATCCCCGGTGGCCGATTTCGTCCCCAACCCGCAGGAGGCCTGGATCTATGATCCCACCATCAACTTCTTTGATTACTCCATCAACACCGACAGCTGGAGCTGGGATTTCGGTGAACCCTGGATGCTGGATAACTACTCTAATCTGCCGTCACCTTCACACACCTATTCAGATACGGGATATTATACTGTGATGCTTGCGGTGGAGAGTCCCGACGGGTGTGTGGATACAATGATTAAGACTATTTACATACATCCAAATATAGCCATATACATTCCCAATGCCTTCACGCCGAATAATGACGGCAAGAATGATATTTTCCAGGTATTTGGCGAAGGCATCGACGAAAATCGTTTTCTGATGCGGATTTTTGAGCGCTGGGGTGCGGAGATCTACTTCTCGAAGGATATTCACCAGGGGTGGAATGGTATGATGGATGGCACAGAAAAGAAGCTTCCGGCAGGGATTTATCCTTACTTCATCTCTTTCTACGACATCAAGGGTAAATACCACGAATATACAGGACATATCAATCTTGTCCGCTGATAACGCTGAGCGTATGCTGTTGTATGCGTCTCAGGCGCTGATTCTAACTCAGTTTTGCGAATTTTAATGTGTTTTCGGCCTTCATGGGCAACCAAAAGAGCCCGGATGCCGTCATTTGCCCGGTTTCCGGAGTGTAACCAATACGGGGTTTTTCCGTTTGACTCCCTGGTGTTGGTCATTTCAGGATTTAACGTATTTTTGTTCAACAAAATCTGATCATGAAAACCTCTTTAAAGTTCACTTTTCTCATAGCAGTATTGGTCCTTCTGTCTGTCACTGGTTTCTCACAGGTTAACAACCTGTGCAGCAATGCTGATCCGTTCTGTACAGGGACTACCTACAATTTTCCGGCTGGGGTGAATGCCGGTACGGCTGAAGTGGGTGCCAATTATGGGTGTTTGTACTCACAGCCCAACCCGGCCTGGTATTATATGCAGGTTTTAACTTCAGGACCCATCGAAATTTACATGCACGGTTCTTCAAATTATGATATCGATTTTGCCTGCTGGGGTCCCTTTACCTCCCCCACGGCTCCCTGTGTTGCACAGTTAACGGCTGGTTCCAATACCCCCACTCACCATGCCCCCGGGGCCTCCCCGGATTATCCCAGCGGCAACATGATAGATTGCAGTTACAGCGCCAGCTATGAAGAATGGTGTTACATCCCCAATGCCGTGGCCGGGCAGTATTACATCCTCATGATCACGAATTATTCTAACAGCAGTCAGAACATCATTTTTTCGCAGACGGGTGGAGCAGGCGCAACCAATTGCGGTATTCTGGCTCCTCCTATTGTGGGGGACACGGTTTGTGAAGGTCAGACCATCCAGCTTACGGTTACCAACCCCACACCAGGAGCTTCATACAGCTGGACCGGGCCAGGCGGATGGACTTCTTCAGTAATGAATCCCACCATCCCTGCCTCAACGCTGGCCATGTCGGGAACTTATTCCATGATCATTACCGTAGGAACACAGGTCAGTCCGGCCGTTACCTGTACGGTAGTGGTGAACCCGAATCCGACCATCAGCATCAGCCCGGCGAATCCCTCGACCTGCAGCGGTACGGCCATCAACCTGACCGGAAACAGCACAACCGGCGGAACAAATTACAGCTGGAGCAATGGCTCCGGCACCAATCCCAACCCGGTTAATCCGACCACTCCGACCACCTACACGGTTACAGGTACGGATGCCAATGGCTGTACCGGTACTGCATCGGTGCAGGTCAATATCAATCCCGATCTTGTCCTTTCGGTGACTCCTTCCGCACCAATGATCTGCATCGGGGGCTCAGTGGATCTGACGGCCAGCGGTGCCGATGATTACGCCTGGGCACCATCCTCAGGACTTTCATGTACCGATTGTTCTTTTACGACTGCCAGTCCTGTGACAACGACAACCTATGTGGTTTTTGGTTCGGATGTTAACGGATGTACCGGTTCTACATCGGTGACGGTTACGGCCTCGCCGGGACCCAACATCCAGATCACGCAAACCGATCCTGTGATCTGCAGGGGCGACACCAGCTCCCTGGTAGTGAATGGTGCGGCCAACTGCACCTGGAGTCCGGTTTACGGATTGAATACCGCCTCCGGAAACCACGTACTGGCCTACCCGCTGAACACCACCACTTACACGGTTACCGGCGATAATAACGGATGTATCGGAACAGGAGAGGTGACAGTTACAGTTAGTATGAGTCCGGTGGTGGATTTCAGTGCCGATGTAACGGAAGGTTGTGAAAAGCTCTGGGTGAGCTTCACCGACAACACTACACCACCCGTCCATGAATGGTTCTGGAATTTCGGTGACAACACCACGGCGAACAGTTCTAACCATCTGCAGAACCCCAAGCATCTGTTTGATGAGCCCGGAAGTTATGATGTTACCCTGAGTGTGGTTTCTGATGATGGTTGTGCCGGCAGTATGACCATTCCGCAAATGATTACTATACATCCGGATCCGATTGCTGACTTCATCTACAATCCCATGGTCACAGATGAGCTTGATCAGTTCATCTGGTTTGGTGATCAGAGCGTGAATGCCAGTACCTGGAGCTGGGATTTCGGCGAAGATTATATTCTGGGGAATACGTCCAACCTTCCCAATCCCACCCATGAGTATGACGGTGTCGGAACTTACTGGGTCACTCTGGCCATCATGAGCGAGTTTGGTTGCGTTGATACCGTTGTGAAACCAGTGGTGATTGAACCCCTGATCACCTTTTATGCTCCCAATTCCTTTACGCCGAATAACGACGGTCGTAACGATATTTTCCAGGTGTTTGGCTGGGGCCTGAATGAGTCCACGTTTGAGATCAGGATCTATGACCGCTGGGGTACCCAGGTATATTTCTCTCCCGACATCAATTCGGGTTGGGACGGACGTATACAGGGTCAGGACAAAGTTTGTCCGGAAGGCTTATACAGTTATATCCTGAGTGTTTACGACGTTAAAGGGAATATCCACAAACACAAAGGCCACATCAACCTGATCCGTTAAGCGGTGTGCGGAAGGTTCTCCCTGGCAGTTAAGAAAGGTGATCTGGTCATCCGCTTCAATGTGGATGCGGTGGATCTTATACGTCCGCGTTACAACTGTGCTCCTTCACAGAAACTGGCCGTAATCAGTAATGCTGATCCCTCCACGCTTGATTTTTACCGCTGGGGGCTGATCCCTTCCTGGGCCAGGGATACCACCATCAGCAGCAAGACCATTAACGCCAAAGCGGAGACCATTGCAGAGAAACCCAGTTTCAGGCAGGCATTCAGAAAACAGCGCTGCCTGGTGCCGGCCGACAGTTTCTATGAATGGCAGAGGGATTTTCAGAAGACACCTTACCGTATTATGATGAAGGATGAATCGCCATTTGCTATGGCGGGGATCTGGGATGTGTGGTTCGACGGGAAAGGGGAAGAGATCCGCAGTTTCTCGGTGATCACCACCATAGCCAATGAGCTTGTCGCTCCCATTCACCACCGCATGCCGGTCATTCTCCCGCGCGGGACGGAACAGCAATGGCTTGAAGGCGGCAGTACAGACAGCATGATGGAATTGCTGAAGCCGTATCCTTCGGAAGAAATGAAAGCCTATAAAATATCAGACCTGGTCAACCGTCCGGCCAACGACAGTGCGGATATCTGGAAAGCGGTCTGAGTGAAGTCTTAAATGACTTCGGTATAGCGGGTCACAAAAATGAGCATGAAGATCAGGGCGGCCACGAATGCCAGTCCCTGTAGAGAGATCATGACGCTCAGCAGGGTATGGCGGCGACAGGTGCAGGTACTGTTTTCAGCGCAGACAGCGGTAATCCAGGTAGCCAATGCCAGCAGAGCGGTAATGGCAAAAGCGATCCATGAGTAGGCCAGGTAATTGATGGTGCAGATGCATTTGGCCTCAAAAGCCGTTGCGGAGAACACTGCCATGATCATGCTTGCGCAGATCACCAGGCTTGAAATCATCAGGGTGCTTTTGGAAAAACCGGTATAAAGGCGGTATCTGCCGATTGTGTCGTCACTCATAAAACAAACAGAATCAGGTGATTAATTCTCAACGCATTCCAGCTCAACGCCATAGCGCATCGCTTCGGATTCCTTTTCGGCAATAAAATCGTTCACCTCAGCATTTTTACCGCATTCTTCCGGGAAGGTAACGGTATTGGTGGTATCCAGGTAATTGTAGGTATAGGAACAGGTCACACATTTCTTGCAGGCAGCTGCTGAAACGATCAGGGCAATAACGGCGGCGCCGATCAGGAATCTTTTCATTGTGGTTTTGGAATTATTGTTTCTACTGCAAACATAGCAATATTTTTCCAAATACTGCTGCTGAGTGATTTTCTTACAGATCTCCCTCCGGTTCGGCGAAGAGGGCGCAGCCTTTGAGGTCTTCCGGCCTGATCCTGCCGTTCACCATGAAACATCCGTCTTTCTTAAGTTTTCCCCGGTCACCCGTAGCAATAAAACTACAGGTGGCAATGTTGGCCAGGTCGATCACATTGATCCCTCCTCCTGCCTCTCCATCTGTCACTTCCAGCGGATCCTGCAGGTTTCGGATCAGGATCTTCATCCAGGGCGGTGTTCTGAACCATTCACCGTCTTCAGCCCAGGCCTGGGAAAACAGCTCGCACATGCTGTATTCCGAGCCTACCTTAGCGATTCCCAGTCCTCTTTTCAGCAATCCGTGAAGATCCTCCCTCCGGAGTTCCTTCCGGCGCCCTTTCATGCCGCCCGTTTCCAGCACGATACTTCCGGAAGGAAGCGGGCATCCGCTCTCAGCAAGATCTGCAAGGGCGAAGCTCAGTCCGAGTACCAGCAACTGATGTGAGCTGTTTTCCGTGATGAAGGCCCACAGTCCCTCTTTATTCTCCTGAAAAAAACCGCCTGCGGCGCATGATTTCATCAGTACACCAGCCATAAATGCCAGGCTGGAGTCCGGCTTTTGTGCAGGTGAGGGGGTTAAACAAGCAAAGGCGTAGCGGGAGGGATTCCCGAAGAAGCGCTGAAAACCCTCAATAATGCTTCTTTCATATAAATCAGGCAGAAAAACGGCATGTTCCGAGAAGCCCGTTTCAGATGTGCCGCTGCTCCTGAACCTCATCTTTTCCGGACCATCCAGCGAGACTACACGCTGTGTTTTGAAGATCTCCACAGGCAGAAAGGGAATCTGATCCGGCTGGCGGACGACTGCAGGGCTGATGCCCAGTTCGTCACAGAATATGCGGTATACCCTGTTGTTTTGATACTGGAATGAAAATATTTCGAGGCACAGCCCGTTAAATGATTCAGGCGTATGATCAGCAAAGAAGCGTGAAAGCAAATCGGGAGGGATCTGTGAGGCCATGTGAGGATTTTTTCTTAATTTTACTTTATGAAGTCATGGAAACATATCGCCTTCTGTTTTGCCGGGCTATCGGCTTCTTTTGCTATGGTTTCCTGCGATGATGACCCCGTATATCCGGTGGAGCCGGTCATTGCCTTCGAAAGTTTCGTAAAAATACAAAACAATGGCGGGCCTGATAATAAGGGCATCCTGAAAATCACCTTCACCGATGGCGACGGAGATATCGGATTGACCGAGAATGACAATGCGCCCCCTTATGATACAGCGAGTCCTTACTATTACAATTGTTTCGTTGCCTATTTTGAGAAACAGAAAGGGGTTTTTAAGGAAGTCGCCCTGCCCATCAGCAACAATTACCGCATCCCCCTTACTCCACCTGCAGAGAAGGGCCTCCCATTAATCGGTGAAGTTGACATTGAATTGTTCATCAACAATTACCTGAGCATTTACGACACCATCCGCTACGAAGTGTATATTGTTGACCGGGCCCTGCATCACAGCAATACGATTACGACGCCGGAGATTATCGTGAAGAAACACTGAAGCGGGGAGTTTACTCTTCTGAAATAGACTTGATCAGGCTGCGGTAGCGCGAAAAAACGTTAGCGCGGGAGACAAATCCGATGTATTTCCCATTCTTCAGGACCGGCAGGTTGTAATGGCTGCACATTTCAAACTTATGGGCCACGCTTTCCATGGATTCGTCGGGAGAAACGGAAGGTTCGGGCATAAACATCAGGTCCCTGACAAATACCTTGTTGTACAGCGGGGGTTCAAATACGATATTGCGGATATCGTTGACAAACACGACCCCCAGAAAATTATTGTCCCGGTCAATCACCGGAAAAACATTGCGTTTACTCACCTTGATCACCCTGACCAGATCACCCAGGGTGGCATTGGCATCTACTGTACTGAAGTCCTGTTCGATCAGGTCATCGATTTTCATCATGGTGAGGACCGATTTGTCTTTGTTATGAGTCATCAGCTCACCACGCTCTGCCAGTCGCATGGCGTTGAGCGAATACGGCACAAAGTAACGGATGGTCAGATAGGAAATGGTTGCGGTGATCATCAGAGGGACCAGGAGATGGTAGCCCCCGGTAATTTCAGCAATCAGAAAGATAGAGGTCAGCGGAGCGTGCATAACGCCGGCCATGATGCCGGCCATTCCGACCAGGGCAAAATTCCCCGGGGAGAGGTCGCGAAATCCCAGCCAGCGAGCTGAAACAGAAAAGAAAAGTCCGAGGTTAGCTCCGACGAACAGGCTGGGGGCGAAGATCCCCCCTACTCCGCCAGCGGAAAAGGTGAGCGACATGGCCACCACTTTAAGTAAAACTGCTGCGAGCAGCAATAGCATGGCCGTTATGATGCTATCGCGCGGGTCGTAGAAAGGGCTGTTCAGGAAAACAAAAGAGTAGTCGCCCCTGAGGCATTCGTTGATTTCATTATAACCTTCACCAAAGAGGGGCGGAAATAAAAAGAGCAGTATTCCCAAACCCAGGCTGCCAAACGCAAATCGTGCATATGGATTTTTTAACTTTTTAAATATTTTTCCTGTATACATATACACCCTTGTAAAATAGACTGAGATCAGTCCGCAAACCACTCCCAGGAGGATGAATGGCAGCAGGTCTTCCATACGGAATCCCATAGATGCTTCAAAGTTGTAGACCACGCTCTGGCCGAGGAACAGGTAAGAGGTCAGGGTTCCGCTGACAGATGCAATGAGCAGGGGAACGACGGATGACATGGTAAGGTCGAGCAGGAGGATTTCGAGGCAGAAAACGATGGCCGCGATAGGTGCCTTGAAAATGGAGGCAATAGCGCCGGCTGAAGCGCATCCGATCATCAGGGTCAGTTGTTTCTGGTTGAGTCGCAGGGCACGTCCGATATTGGATCCCAGTCCGGCGCCGGTACTTACGGTGGGGCCTTCCAGTCCGACCGATCCTCCGAAGCCTACCGTGAGTGCGCTTCCAACGATACTGCTGAACATGGTATGTCGCGGCAGTATGCTGTTATTCCGGGAAATGGAGTACAGCACTTCAGGTATTCCGTGACCGGCTTTACTGCGTACAAAATATCGCATGAACAGTATGGTCATGAGTATTCCTGCTGCGGGATAAACGAAGAAAAGATAGTTTTCTGAAAGACTGGTGATTCCGTATTCCAGCAGGGTGCGCATGAGGTAGACAGAATTCCTGATCACCACGGCTGCAAAGCCGGCGATAAGCCCGACCACTATGCTGAGCAGGTAGATGAAATTTCGGTCACCGAGTCTCCGGATCCTCCAGCGTGTAAACCTGTCGATAAGTTTTTCTTTCGCCATGATGAGCATGCCCGGAAAGATTCACAGGCGCTTGCGAATATACACTTATTTATAAGAATGCAGATTTTCTGATCTGTGTCAGACCGCGGGGTCTGTAAAGCCGGCATCAGGCGCCCGGGTTTTCTTCTTTGATCTTCATCCACACAATTTCTGCTGCGGCCTGCTCGGCTTCCTTGATGGAGCGGCCCATGCCTTTTCCGTAGGGTTTATTATTGAGTTGCACCTCTACAACATACTGACGGTTGTATCCCTTGCCCACTTCGTCCACCACTTTGAATTCCAGAGCGATCTTTTCTCTCTGGATATATTCGATGAGCCGGCTTTTATAATTCAGCTCCTGTTGTTCAAGTTCTTCGGGGTCGATATAGAGTTTGATAATTCTTTCGATGATCACCCTGCGGGTGAAGCGGTAGCCTTTGTCAAGATAAATGGCTCCGATCAGCGCTTCAAAAGCGTCGCCTCCGATGGAGCGGTAGAAATTGCTGTCATTCTCGGTGGTGATCAATCGTTCGAGGCCCATTTTCTGTGACACTTTGTTGAGGTGTGCGCGGCTGACGAACTTAGAGCGCATCTGGGTCAGATAACCTTCGTCTTTGAAAGGATATTTATGAAAAAGGTAATCGGCGATTACCGTGCTGAGCACGGCATCTCCGAGGTATTCCAGTCTTTCGTTGCTGATCTTTTTCCCTTTGGCAATTTCAAGGGCGGCCGAGCGATGCCTGAATGCCAGCATATATAAATGAACATTCCCGGGGTAATACCCGAGAATGCTTCTGAGATTTCTGATCAGGTTCTTATCCCCGCTTTTAATGATCCGTAAAAAGCCTGGCAGTTGCAATGATGGATTCTAGCCTTTATACTTTTTAAAAATCACGGATGCATTGTGCCCGCCAAAGCCGAAAGTATTGCTGAGTGCGGCATTCACCACGCGCTTACGCGGCTGGTTGAAAGTAAAATCCAGCTGCGGGATCTGCGGATCGTCGGTGAAATGGTTAATGGTGGGCGGTATGATATCGTTTACAACGGCCAGAATAGATGCAATAGCTTCCACGGCTCCTGCGGCACCCAGAAGGTGGCCCGTCATGGATTTGGTGGAATTGATGCTGATCTTCTGCGCATGGTCGCCGAAAAGTTTCACGATGGCCTGGGGTTCTGCGATATCTCCCAGGGGAGTTGAGGTGCCATGGGTGTTGATATGGTCAATTTCTTCGGGCTTCATTTCTGCGTCTTCCAGTGCATATTTCATCACATTAAAAGCGCCGAGTCCCTCCGGATGGGGTTGGGTCATATGGTTGGCATCTGCCGACATGCCGCCTCCCGCCACCTCGCAATAGATGCGGGCTCCACGTTTCAGGGCATGTTCCAGTTCTTCGAAGATCATTCCTGCTGCACCTTCACCCAGAACGAAACCGTCGCGGTCCTTATCAAATGGCCGTGAGGCTGTTTTAGGATCATCGTTACGGGTGGAAATGGCGTGCATGGCGTTAAAACCACCGATACCTCCTTCTGCCACCGCTGCCTCGGAGCCGCCGCTGACGAATACATCGGCTTTTCCCAGCCGGATATAATTGAAAGCATCCACCAGGGCATTGGCCGAAGAAGCACAGGCAGAAACCGTGGCAAAATTTGGCCCCCTGAATCCGTAGCGGATAGAGATGTGTCCCGCAGCAAGATCTGCGATCATCTTGGGAATGAAAAAAGGATTGAAGCGGGGCGTTCCGTCTCCCTTTGCAAAGGCAATAACCTCTTCCTGAAAGGTGATCAGACCCCCGATCCCTGAGCCCCAGATGACACCTACGCGGTCCTTGTCAACCGTTTCAAGATCCAGCTTCGAATCCTTAACGGCTTCATCGGCTGCCACCATGGCGTACTGTGCATAGGGATCGTATTTGCGGGCTTCCTTACGATCAAAAAAGTTGTTCGGATCAAAATTCTTCAATTCACAGGCAAACTGTGTTTTGAATTTTGACGCATCGAAGCGGGTGATCGGTGCCGCTCCGCTTACCCCATTAAGCAAGCCGTCCCAGTACTCCGGGACGGTATTGCCTATCGGGGTCAATGCGCCAAGGCCTGTAACTACTACACGTCTCAGCTTCATTGGAAAATGATAAGTGAATTACTTGGTGTTTGACTCAATATATTTCATGGCGTCGCCAACCGTGCCGATCTTTTCAGCTTCTTCGTCCGGAATGGCAATGTTGAATTCCTTCTCAAATTCCATGATCAGTTCAACGGTGTCAAGAGAATCAGCGCCCAGGTCATTGGTAAAGCTGGCCTCGGGAGTTACTTCATTTTCATCAACACCAAGCTTATCAACGATGATAGCTTTGACTCTTGTTGCAATGTCTGACATAGTTATTCAATTTTAGTTAAACCGGGTGCAAAGGAAAGAAGAAAAGCCAACATGACCAAAAGCAGTGTGTTGGTTTTTTTGCAAAATGATATTTATTGGCTGATATTCTGTTTATTACGTTATTGTGTGGATAAATAATTTTAACAAATTTTAAGAAAAACCGAGGTAGTGGTCTATTTTTGCAAATGTTTAATAATGAAGGAAAGCGGGATGAAAAAGCTGGCCATATTCGCTTCCGGCAACGGAAGTAACGCGCAACGCATCATGGACACCTTCAGTAGCAACCCTTTGGCGAAGGTGGAACTGCTGGTGTCGAACCGTGAAGATGCTTATGCACTGGAAAGGGCCCGTCAGGCGGGTGTCAAGGCTCTCTACCTGCCGGCCTCAGAATTGAAAAACGGAGACCTTCTGCTGAAAGTCCTGAAAGATCATCGTATTGATCTGGTGATTCTGGCAGGGTATCTCCTCCTGATTCCTGAAGGTGTTGTTGCGGCATATCCCCGGGCCATTCTTAATATTCACCCGGCGCTCCTGCCGGCTTATGGCGGAAAAGGGATGTACGGTATGCATGTCCACCGGGCAGTGCTGGCCGACGAACAAAAAGAAAGCGGCATCAGTATACATTATGTAAACACGCGGTACGATGAGGGGGATATCATATTTCAGGCCCGTTGTCCGGTCTTTCAGGGCGACACTCCCGAGACACTGGCCGGGCGCATTCATCAGCTTGAACATCGGCACTACCCCGAAGTCATTAGCCGTTTGCTGGAGACGTCAGTCCCGTAGTCTCATTCAATCATAAGGCAAGTCATTGAGAATGTTCATTCTCAGCATTAGCATTTAAGCGAAGCCATAAAGACGACTAGCGTTTTACAGAAGGTTTGATGGGTTCTCCGCCGGATGTTTTCAGGCTGTAGCGGCGCTGGGCAAAATTTTGTCTTTTGCGGATAAAAGCATTGTACACGTTTTTCACCCGTTTGGATTTTTCTCCCAGGATGCGGTCCCCCGTGCCGTCACCCTCGGTTGGAATATGACGGTCGATACGTCCCCGATAAATTGAGCGGACGCTGTTGCGTTTTCCCTGTGCCGATTTGTTGATGGGCATGCTCTGCGCCGATACCGCTACAACCACGACAACAGACAAAAGAAAAGTGATGAAGGCCTTCATACCGCTTGCACAGATATTATTCTCAGGGTTTAAAAACTTCGACCGCTCCAGGTAAGCAATCCAGTTGATTAACTGTTTGGGGAAGTGGTTTCGCAACCAAAAGTAATCAATGATACGGGCTGCACCAAGCGTTTAAATACTTATTAACAAAAAAAAGCATGATGCTGAGGAGCGGATTCCCTTAAGCTGTTTGCATTGAAGAACTTTGGGAAAGTGAGGAGGTGAACAAGGTGATGGAAGTGAGGAAGTGAGGAAGCGAGAAAGTGACCGGGGTGACGAAGTGTGTTCATAAATCAGCAATAACTTCAGCGAGAATCTTAATATTTTTGCTGCGGCTCTGATGGATAAAAAACTAAATATAATAGTTATCATGAGAAAAATCTACACATTTAACCTGATGACAGCATTAATGCTTTTCTGGGGATGGTCGCTTCAGGGGCAGAACCCGGCTCAGATCGCGCACACGTGGTGTCCTGCCGGAACATATCCCGCGATGCCGCAGGCCACGTATTATCATGCTGCAGCCTGGCTCGGAGACACCCTTTATGTGCAGGCCCCTTCATCAACCGGAGTTTATGCAAAAACTATATATAAATATACCTACGGGGGTTCCTGGCAAACGGGGGATTCCTGCCTGTACGCTGTTACGGGTGCTGCTATGACATCCTGTAACGGGAAACTCTATCTGCTCGGAGGGGGTACTACCTCCATATCAACCGGTACGGGCTATGTGCAGGAATACGATCCGTTGACGGGAATCTGGACAGAAAAATCCGCCATGCCGGCTGTACTTTCCGGACACGGAGCTGTTTGCTGGGGCGACAGTGTCATCTTCGTCATCGGCGGACCATGGGGGTCATCAGCTACGGCAACCAATGTCTATTACTATCGCCCGGCAACCGACACCTGGGGAACGATTACGGCTTCGCTGCCTGCCGGTACGGGAAGGCGTTCCTTTGCCATCGGGATATGCGACGACAGTAAAATCGTGATCTCCTGTGGTTATAATTCGGGCTACCTGAAATCAACCTATGTCGGAACCATAGGTTCTGATGCCAGTCAGATCTCATGGGCAGCCGGAGCCGATGCTCCGGTGGCGCTCAGCAGAACAGGAGGAACGGGGATTGACGACTTTTTCTTTGTGGTGGGAGGCGACACCAACGGGACGAGTGTAAAGAACGACAAGGTCTTTATGTATAACGTTCCCGGCAATCAGTGGTTCTCACAAATCCCCTCCCACCCGAACCCGGCCTCCAATCATTTCAGTGCCATAACATCAAGGCGTATCAACGACACCATCAGGATTTTTCAGCCCGGAGGATATGGTGCATTCTCTGCGGCAATGGCTTCTCTGGATATCACCGGTTGCGGACAAGGTCTGCCCGTTTTACTGATCGACAGCGTTTTCGGAGCCGATGTTAGCTGTCCGGGAGCCAATGACGGGGAAGTTATTATCTATGCATCCGGAGGAACAGGCAATCTGGATTACAGTCTTATCGGAGGTATCAGCTGGAGTCCCGACAGTAATTTCAGCAGTTTACCGCCGAATAGCTGGACTGTAGCCGTGAAAGATTCTTTAGGGCTTGTAAAATTCTGGGACAATAATCCGGTGATCATCAGTGAACCTCCTCCGGCCGTTTTCACACTGAATGATACTGCTTGTCTGAGCTATGGTATCAATGATTCAACCTATACGGTCAGCGGAACTTACGTGCAGCACCTGACCAGCACAGGAGGATGCGACAGCACCCTGACCCTGAACCTGGTGATCGACACCCTGGTCTTTGCGGGTTTCGACTCCACCTTGTCAGTTTGTAATAATCTTGTCCCTGTGATTGATCTGTTTGATTATCTGACCGGGAATTATGATGCCGGAGGAACATGGCTGGATGATGATGCTACCGGAGAATTATCGGGAAGTATATTCAGCATTGGAAATGTTGTCCCCGGAAACTTCTATGACTTCACTTACCAGGTGAGCGGAGGGGCTTGTCCTGCCGACGAAGCCCGGATCTCACTGTTTGCAGAATTGTGTCTCGGCCTGGATGATGCCGCATCCGTCAAACCACTCGTTTATCCTAATCCGGTTTCTGATGTTCTTGTAATCGCCCGTGCTGCATCCTGCCGGCTGCAGATTACAGATATTACAGGAAGAATCCTGCTGCAACAAAACATCAGCGACAACCATCATCAGATCAACCTGGAACATATTGCCACAGGCTATTACCTGGTTTCTATCACGGGCGAGGATGTGAGCCTGGTGCGGAAGATTGATAAGAGGTGATGAAGTGACGGGTGACATAATATCGGGGGGGCCTCCCCTCTATGAACTCACTGCTCACTGCTCACTGCTGACTGCTGACTGTTGTTGATTGCTCTTCTGACCGCATGGCTGCCATATTTTTTCCGCATCCGGTCAACAGCAAGGTATAGTGCGGTCATCTCCGGGGTATCTTCAAACATGTCGATCTGGTGTGCTCCGTTCACCAGGTGACTGAAGCGGATCCCGATCAGGCGGATCAGCATACGGCGCTGGTACAAGCGGCGGAAGAGATCATGTACCAGCGGAATCAGCAAATGGTCAAATGAGGTATAGGGAATGCGCTGCTGGAGGGTGTGGGTGTCGAAATTGGAATAACGGATCTTCACCGTAACGCAGGAGGTGAGTTTCTGCTGTTTTCTCATGCGGTAACACAGCTTCTCCGTCATACCGCTCAGCAGTTCATTCATGCTGACCACATCAATGCTGTCGGTCTCGAAAGTGCTTTCACTGCTCAGCGAAGCCTGTTCGGAATACTGGACCACCGGTGTCGGATCCACACCATTGGCTTTTTGCCAGATTACCAGGCCGTTTTTCCCCATCACCCTTTCCATTAATTCGGGAGGGACCGCCGCCAGCGCCTCAATGTTCACCAGCCCCATGCTGCGTAACACCTGGTAAGTTTTCTGACCGATCATCGGGATCTTCCGGATGGACAGGGGCCGCATAAAGGGCATCACCTGCAGATCGGGAACATGCAGCTCCCCGTTTGGTTTGGCCTCTCCTGTGGCGATCTTCGATACCGTTTTGTTGACCGACAAGCCAAAGGAAATCGGAAGTCCTGTTTCTTTGATGATCTTCCGGCGCAGTTCCTTCGTCCACTTCAGGCAGCCGAAAAAGCGGTCCATCCCCGTAATATCAATGTAATGTTCGTCGATGGAGGCCTTTTCGTAAACCGGGGCCTGTTCCGCGATGATCTCCGTGACCATCCCGGAATAACGGGAGTAAGTTTCCATATCCCCGCGGATTACCACCGCGTCGTTGCATAAGTGCCGGGCCAGCTTCATCGGCATACCCGAATGAACCCCGTACAAACGGGCTTCATAACTGCAGCCCGACACCACGCTCCGCCCGGAAGTCCCCCCGACAATCACGGGCTTCCCTTCCAGTCGGCTGTTCTGCAGCCGCTCTACCGACACGAAAAAAGTGTCGAGATCCAGGTGGACAATATTGCGAAGCATCATAAAACCTCAATACCCTAAGATATTCAGGGCACAACAGGCACAAAGGACAGCCGTCAGGCACCCAATCCGTTCAACCGCCCTTTGTGCGCAAAATAATTTGTGCCATGTTGATTAATAATTAATCAAATCACCGCCTACAATATAATCATTTTATTATCTTTGTCAAAAAAATTTCGCCATGTTTTTCAGTTCAAACATCAAATTACTGCGCAAACGCCGGGGGCGTACCCAGGACGACGTGGCTTTTGCCCTGGAAATGAAGCGTTCAACCCTGAGCGGGTACGAGAATCAGGTCGCCGAGCCGGGCATAGAACAATTGCTGGCCTTCTCGCGCTACTTCGGGATCTCCATTGATACCCTCGTGAAGATCGACCTTTCCAATGTGTCTGAAAGTCAGCTCTCCCAAATAGAAAAGGGATACGATATCTTTGTCAACGGCGGGAAGCTCAGGGTGCTGGCCAGTACGGTCGACAGCAGCAACCGCGACAATATCGAGCTGGTGACCGAAAAGGCCAAGGCAGGCTATACCTCAGGTTATGCCGACCCCGAGTTTATCCGGGCACTACCCGTGTTTCAGCTCCCCTTTCTGTCAAAAGAACGAAAATACAGAACCTTTCAGATCCGGGGCGACTCCATGCTGCCGGTTCCCGACAAGTCGTGGGTCACCGGGGAGTATGTGCAGAACTGGAACGAGGTTCGCGACCGCTATCCCTATATCATCCTCACGCTTGACGACGGCGTGGTATTCAAGGTGGCGGAGAACAGGATCCGCAGCGAGAAGAAGCTGGTGCTGCATTCCCTCAATCCCGCTTATGAACCCTATGACCTGCCGGTGACCGGGATACGCGAGATCTGGAAATTCGTACATTATATCAGCTCAGAGATCCCTGAACCCAACCTTCCCAAGGATGTGCTCAGCGATAATGTGGTAAAGCTGACAAAGGAGGTGCGCGAAATGAAGAAGTTCATCCAGGGAAAGCTGTTCTGACGCATGTACGCTATTATCGACGTGGAAACCACGGGCAACAGCGCCCGCTTCGGAAAGATCACCGAAATAGCCATCGTATTGCACGACGGGAAGCGGGTGGTGGATGAGTTTTCAAGCCTCGTGAACCCGGAATGCAGCATTCCTTATTTCATCACCAGGCTTACGGGCATCACCAACGAAATGGTGGCGTCGGCCCCGCGATTCTGTGAAATCGCACGAAAGGTGGTCGAAATGACCGAGGGCCACGTTTTTGTGGCACACAATGCACAGTTTGATTATAACTTCATCCGTGAGGAATTTGCCCGTCTGAGTTACGATTACAGCCGGGACGTGCTCTGTACCGTCAGGCTCGGGCGCCTGCTGCTTCCCGGAATGCACTCTTACAGCCTCGGAAAGATCTGCGAAGTGCTGCAGATCCGCAACAGCAGCCGTCACCGTGCGGCAGGCGACGCCCTGGCCACCGCCCGCCTCTTTGAGATCCTCTGTGAAAAAGCCGGCGACAGCGACCTCCTGCAGCTCACCCGATCAAAGAATGCGAAGAGTCCGCTCTGTCAGCGGCACAAAGACATGATCGCTGCTCTGCCCGCCGATACCGGGGTTTATTATCTCTACGACCGTGACGATAAGCTGATCTATGTCGGAAAAAGCTGCAATATCAGGGAACGTATCCACACCCACCTGATCAGCACGGCCACCCGCCGCGCGCAGGAAATGAAAGAACAGGTATGCCGGGTACACTATGAGCTGACCGGCAGTGAACTCATCGCCCTGCTGAAGGAGTCAGACGAGATCAAAAGCATGAAACCCCTGTTCAACAAAGCCCAGCGAAGGGCGCTGAACGCCTATGGCCTGTACGAGAAGACCGATGACAAGGGTTATCTTTGTTTTCATATCCGCCGTAATACCAGCAAGGGCGTACCCGTGATCTCTTTTAATAACCTGACGGAAGGCCGTGAATTCATGTTCCGCCTGAGCGCGGAATTCGAACTCTGCCAGCGCCTGAATGCGCTCTATCCCGGGAATGGCGCCTGTTTTCACCACTCTATCCGCCAATGCAGGGGGGCCTGTATCGGGGAAGAAAGTCCGGCGTCCTATAACCAGCGGGCCGAAGCCGCCCTGCACACCATGGAATTCCCTGAATCCAACCTGCTGCTCACCGACCGCGGACGAAACGATGAAGAAAAATCCTTCGTTCTGATCGAAAACGGCAAATACATGGGCTATGGATGGGTGCCCGCAGACCATTGCATACTGCAGGCCACTGACCTTTATCCCTTCCTGATCCCCGCCGCCGATAACCGCGAAATCAGAAGGATCATCAATGATTTTACCCGGAGAAACAAGGTGGAAAATTCAATCCGCTTCTGAAATAAGCAGTTTGATTTACAAATATTTGGAGGTTTTTTCTTTACATATGTTTACCCTGAAGCCGTGAGACTTATATAATACATCAGCCTGACAATCCTGTGTTGCATGATACCGAATAAATTGTCGAATGATTTGATGAGCAATTTCAGGTGTGTCTGACATCATTTATTATATTTGTACAATGATGGCCCGACGCCGGGCTGAAAAAAAACAAAAAACAATTGTGCGTTAGCTGTTATTCCTGTACTTAGAAATTCTCGGAAAACAATAGCACTACGAGGAATAGCAAGCCAAACGCTCACGCCAAAGCGTGGGCTGGCTTGTTGTGTAGTGCTGAGGGCCGAGAACCTTCTAAGTACACTCAGGATCAGTTCCACGCTTCTTTTTTTCCTGTTTCCTTCTCGTACGTTTTACGGATGTTGAATGATCAGATGCCGGCTCTGAACAGAGTTTTCATCAGTGAAGGTAATGGTATAAACACCGGCAGGAAAGTCTGACACATCCATCAGAATATCTCCTGTACCGGACCAGCATAAATTTCCAAGGGCATCAAAAAGCCTTACCTTACAGGCAGATCTTATCGCCTCTGTATAGTGAACGCTCTTGTCCGCAGGATTCGGAAAAACAAGCATATCCTGATGAGAGATAAAGAATGATGCAGGTAAACGTGAGAATGTCCGGATAATGCCGGGATCCGGAGCCCTGCCGGACTCATTTTCACAGATCGCACAAGGAATAATGTGAGCCCGGAAAAAGGATCCGGCCCCGGCATGAAAACCGTTTCTGAGCAGGATCAAACTACGAGCTGTGTATTCAGCATGGTCTCCTGCAACAAGCTTTACCGGTGATTGAACAGCAATTGTGATCCTGTCAGCCTGAGGGGCAAAATATTGTGCGGGATCTGTCGTGCGCAGGATCTCGCTGACCTGAATCTCCGTACCACAAAAAGGTTCGTGATCTCCCGGGGGCTGGAGACCGGTGATCATTTGCATATCGTATGGATAAGGCAGGGCATCACTTCCGGAACCCGGGATCGCGTAATAGGCATTGCCCATCCCATTCCACCCCATATTGAAATGGAATAGATAGGGAAGCAGGGGGTCATAACCGTCGCAAACGAAAGCGTGACCGCCGGAACCATCTTCCCCGCGGTAGTATACAGGCCTGCCTGCATCGGTTTCCTGCCTGATGAAATGTTCCCATGCAGTGCCGCTGCAGGCTGAACGGTACCTGATGTTGGCCGCAGAAAGATAACCCATGTGGCTGACAAAAGCATTACGCGCAGAAGAAATGGATGAAGAACTCGCACAGCCGGTTCCATGACAGTACTGAACATCCGCGTAAACTCCGCAGTCGGAAATGAGACGGGCAATGGCTTCTGCTGATTGCCAGAAGGCAGAATGACCATATAATTTGTCGGGCATATTGCAGTAATCCCACCCAAAACCCTGCGTGCTTGCAGGGTACTGCCAGTACCGGATGATCTGGGCCATAGCCACAGCCACACATCCTGCAGTGCAGAAACCGCATACGCAGCCGGGTGAGGGCGGACAAAACATATTATAGCAGATCAGGCTGTCGTCCGTCGGGCCGCAATTCCCTGAGTTGTTGACAAACTGTCCCCAGGCAGTGCTGAGTAAAGGTTCACCCGTCAGCATTCTGTGTTCCTGCCCGGGAAAATATCTGTCATCGCCTGAAATCCCCGGGCATTGCTCCATCGCCCTGATCCACCATTGAGATGCGGGACAAAGGAGCATTTCGTCGAGGCTGCATTCTCCGGAATAAGATAATATGAGCGGCTCAGGGACATTCGTGCGAAGCAGGATATATCCTGTATCGTGAAACAACACCTTCCTGCATTCCATTGATCCCAGGCGCAGGGCGCTGATCTCTTCAATCCGGTCTGCTTCGAATCCGATGTGTGTGGAGCAGAAATTATGAATGCATTTCGAGATGCCTGCCTCTGATGCATTTTGTGACAGCAGGCAACTGATGTGCAGATGAAGGATCAGCAGAAAATTGATTGTTCTCATCTCATTCATAATGAAAGGTGACATGCAGCGGGCGACAGCTTTCGGGGAGCATGCGGTATGCATAGATCCTGAACCTGCTCCCTTCTTCTCTGATCATATGCCGGCAATCCAGAAGGTTTTCCCACGGATCAGAAAAGAGCATACCGGAGGCCATTAAGTTTCCGTCCGCGCCGAACTTACAGATGATTCCTGCGCTCCCGAGCAGCGCCCCGTTGTCTTCATTCACAAAAGGCGCTCCCAGGGAAATGTTCTCCGGGTACTGATAAGTACGCAAGAGTGCTCCTTCGGCATCAAGCAACACTAATCCGCTTTTTTCTCCCAGGTATGAAACACAGATCTTCTGTTCATGGATGATCTGCGGGAAACCGATGTGCATGGCATTCAACCGGACCATCCAGCGTATCCCGCCAAAGGGTTCAATTCGGCAGAGGAGCGCATGGTGCTGATTCCGGAGGCTGTCGTTGTAATTAAAGGCCAGCAGGCAGGATCCGTCGTCAAAAACGCCGCTGCCCGCCACTGCAGCGAAACGGGGCATCACGAAGGGAACTGACCGGCTTGAAATACTGTCTCCCGCCGGACTGATCAGGCTCAGGTATCCGCTGGTGTTACGTGTATGAACAAGGCAGATGTTGCCATCGGGAAGCCTGCTCAACGAAGCCTCCCTGCTGCCTTCGCGCAGCGAAAGTGACCACAGTCCTGTGCCATTTCCGCTGAGTCTTTTTAAGCAAAGAGAAGAATCGGCCTCACAATAGAAGCTTCCGATCATTTCATCTCCCTCGTATGGGATCAATCCATTGAATATCATTCCTGTATCCCCGACAATATGGTCAGCCTCCAGCAAGCCCCCTTCACTAAAAACCGCAATACGCGGGACTTTTCCGCTGATACTGTTGTATCCAAGTATCCACGACCCTCCGGAGGCTTCGTTAAAAAGTATGCCTCCTGTCGGATTCAGGATATCGAGCGCAGGAGCACATACCTGGTCGATCTTCAGCACCGGTGCTTCAAGAGGAAGGTCGGGTTCAGGGGTTTCCTTATCGCAGGAAAAAAGAAATAATAAAATCAGAATATAATAATGTGTTGATTTCATGGGGATCCGGTTTTTGTGAAAGTAAGGCAGCGTCGGCCTGTTCCGGAGATCAGACAGATGTTGTAATTTCCGGCATTCAGATCCGAGACATCCAGTAACAGAGAAAAGACGGGTGAAGCGGAGTTATCATCCGTGAAAGTCCTGATCATCCGGCCGAATGCATCCCTGATTTCGAATATTGCAGGTGAGGTTTCTTGTTTCTCCCCTGCGAGGGTTATGTGTTGTGCACAGGGATTTGGATAACACCACATGCCCTGACTGTTTTCCGGAAATCCGGCTTCACCTGGGAGAAGCGGATAGGAAGCGATTTCCGGGCGGCCCTGGTTTACCTCCAGTGGATACGGATACGGTAAGGAAGATCGGTACAGATCATAGAGGGTATCAATGATCCCTTCCGGATAGGTGCCGGAGCGGTAGGTGCCGGAAGTGCAGTCCAGATCGCAGGTCAGCGCGTGGAAATAGCATCCTTTAACGGCGCGAAATCCCGGCAGCAGGCGCACAGACATTTCTGATTTATAGGTAATGTTCCCCGGTCCCGGATAGGCCTCGGGCGCGGTCAGGACATTAATGGTCTGATCGGAAACAATGGAGTTGAACCCCACCAGGCAGAGCGGTGCCTGATCCGTTCCTATGATGCTGCTGCCGCCGGAAGGATGGTTCAGGACGAGTGGCAGCGGCCCGCTCAGTACCAGATTCTTGTAATTAATATAGGGCGGTGTATTGGGACTTCCCATCTGAACAATATGGTAGAGATTGTAAAGGATCATAAAATCAAGTCCGTTGAAATTCGCCAGCCACCAATCGCCTCCATCCTGGTAAATCTGTTCCTTGCACCATTTGTAACTGGATCCCCACCCTCCGCCTGAGTAGACTCCTGCGGTTCCCGTGAGGTTCCCGGAATGATCGTATCGGCTGGCATAACTGTAGGTTCCTTCGCAGGGACCATTGTTCAGCTGATCCATGGTTTTCTGAAGGAGGTTGTGCTGCTCCTGCTGTCCCATTGTTTTTTGATGAAGGACTTCCCAGAGAAGGAGGTAAAAAGTATCCCAGTTGTAATGTGCCGTAATATTGGTGAGTCCTTCATCTGTCCAGGTCCAGCTATCTCCAATGGCCGCCAGCATAGCCGCCATTTTACTGAGACTGCAGTCCCATGCCCACCAGCTGTTGGCCGACCACACCGAATTCTGAATAAAATTCACCCCTCCGTAATCACTTTGTCCCGTCATAGCTTCTCCGGCCATGATCAGACCCTTGGCCAGATAGTATGTGTTACCCCCCCGGCTTTCTTCCACAACAGAGCCGTCCGGTTCGTAGATCCTGAAATCCGTGCAACCATAGAGCTCATCAAGATTCAGGAGGTACCTGACCAGTTTATCCGCTATGCTAACAGCCATGTCATGACAAGAGGTCTCTTCAGTGAGTCTGATCGTGAGGGCAAGACCTGTCATCAGACCTATGGCTTCATCCTGGCTCATGGGCTCCGGATGCTGATGGTCGGGGGGGCCCATGGGTGTGCCGCCCTGCGTACCATCGCAGCAGGTGCGATACCAGGCATAACCCGGGTGGCCTTTGGGGAGGCCGTTGAAACAAACTTCGCTGATCAGATAATGATTATCCGGTGTCAGTCGCTTATTTAAAAGATCCAGATGTCGGCGCCCATCACTTGTTTTCCCTTCCGGCGCGGAAGGATCCATGAAATTACAGGGGACATTCTCCCGGATAAAGAATCCATCGAATGCCGGACTCAGTCCCCAGTAATATTCACATTCATCCATCTCTTCCACATAGGCCTCAAGGGCAAACTGCAATTCGCTGAGTGTAGCGGATGCGGATGATTCCTGACCATAACTTTTCAGAAGATAATACTCAGTGGCCAGCACTGACCAGTAGAAGCCCGTGTATATTCCGTGCTGACCGTAGTCAAGGTTCTGGTCAGAGTCTTCCTCGAACAGCTTATTGCGTGTACATGCAATCTGACTTTCGCCGGGGCGGTCACCGGGAACTACGAAATAATCAAGCCGGTTGCGGTAGTACCAGTACTTGGCAAGATTGGTGGCCGGCATTTGCGGCATGACTGCCGGCACAAGGGTGAGGAAGAGCATGGCCGTGGCAGCCAGCCTGCAGCAGGTTTCTTTTTTCATAGTACAGCTTGCTGAATAACTCAGCGGGTTTGACAAAACCGGGTCCGGATTTCTTACCTTCTCACAGGATTTCCATCACGGAAATCCGGAACCTCGGATCTGTGGATTTATTTGTTTTTGTTAATGAAGCCGCTTGTATTGCTTTTAAAAATCATCTTCCAGAAAAACCTCGTATTCTTTGTTGTTGTAGGTGGTTTTCATCCTGATTTCTTTGGCCTTCAGTCGCAGTATGCGCCAGGTGGCCAGGCGTCCCTTTCCGAAAGGCCCTGTTCCGGTGCTCAAACCAGGAGCCTCATCAACCAGGAGATCCAGTCCGTCGTCTGACAGGCGCCAGTGCCAGTATACATTGCAACCGCCTCCGTCGCGGCGGTTGCCCGCGATGGCGCAGGAGTTCACCATCTCCACATCATTGTAGTAAAAATCAAAATTCAGGCAGAGACTGTCGTAAAACAGATCCAGGGAGTCCGTTCCGTTCACTGTGTATTCTTTAATATGGTAACCGCCATAGATTCTCTTTTCCGCCGAGCGGAAACTGATGGAAGGACCTTCTTCATATTTCTGGCAGGAGGTCACAAGCATCAGGCCGGCCAGGGATAAAAGCCACAAATATGTCTTCATGGAAATTGTTTTCATGTTTTCGTGATTCAGGGTGACAGCGCAAAAATAAAAAAGAAATCGGAGTCAAATCAAGAAGATTTGAAACATATATTTGCAATGTAATGTTGTAAACTTGTTAATCAGTCGACCAGTGTTTTTTTTGGCCCGCTGAAAATGGCTAAGCGATCGATATAAAAACAAGGGCAGTCGCTCTATACTGATCTTCTGACAGGAACTTCCCCTTATTGAATGATCAGTTTCTGAACAGCAGAGCCTGATTCACCGCTCAGTCGGATCAGGTACAGCCCTGGTGAAAAAGCAGAAAGGTCAAGGATTTCTGAGCCCTGAAGCCCGGTCTTTGACCAGAGGACTTTCCCGCTGATATCAAGGATGTCGGCCTGCCGGCCTCTTTCCGAAGTCAGGGTGACAAAATCCCCGGCGGGATTGGGGTAAACGCTGAACCATGGAAGGTTTTCATTTTTCGCTGCGATTCCGGCCTCAGCCCATTCAAACTGCCGAAAGAACAGCCAGACCTCGCGGGTCTGGTTGATGTCGTTGGCTGGGGGGAAGAGAACGGTATGTCCCGCCCCGTCCATCACGTAGAAGTAAACGCGGGCATCATCCCCGGGGCCGCTGAAGCGGTACTGTGTGACCAGGATAGAGTCACCAGGGTTGTTGTCGGGATAAATGCTGGTATCCGGAACAGGATTGCAGTTGTTATAAGTGATCCATAGCGAGATCAGGGAATCCGGGTCAATGCCGTAGGTGTTTCCGGTAAAGGCAATGGTGCCGTCGGCTGTTCCGTGCCAGTGAGCCATCGGAATAAGGCGGGATGGGTTGTCCGGTGTAATGGCCGCCCCTATGGTTCCGGAGAGTGATGCAAAAGCCGCGAAGCGGGTGTTGGATTGCAGGGCCATCCGCTGGGTCATGAATCCACCCATTGAAAATCCGCAGAGATAGACTCTTTTCGGGTTCACGGCATACTGATCCATGGTGGAATCGACCAGGGCGTTGATGAAGCCGATATCGTTAACAGAAGCATTGGGAAAGTATCCCATATAACCGGCTCCGCTGTTCCATGCGGTTCCGGCAAAGGGGTCAGTAACAGCCTGGGGACAGATCACGATGATGTTTGCGGTATCCCCGATCTGGGCAAAACCAAGGTTGCTGAAATTGGTCATATTGTCGCCCAGTCCGTGCAGCGTCACCACCAGGGATGCCGGATTAACCGGATTATAATTGGGTGAAACGTACAGACGGTAGGAGCGGGTCAAACCACCGGAGATCATGGTTTTATTGGTCCACTGAGCCTGCAGGTCGGTGAGACAAAGGGACAAAATGCAAATGAAGAGGATCGTTTTGGTTTTCATAAGGGATGAATTGATGGGGTAAAAATAAGAATCTTATGTGATGAAAATGCAAATCACGGGTATTTACCCCGGGGCCTTTAATTTTACGAAATCCCGCTCTTCGGGGCCCCGGCTCCTTATAAGCTGCCGCAAAGCAACGGGGTATTATACCCTCGCTTTTTGTTCGACTAGTATTTTCCCGAAGGGACGCCTTTGGCGCAATTCGCCTTCGGCTCTTGAAAACACAGTCTCACGATTAAAAAAGTCTTTACTTTGTATTCAAATCCAATACACCCAACCTATGGTCGAGCAAGTACAGCGTATCTTAAGTGAATCCAGGGCCGCCCGCTGGGCCGCACTGCTGGTGGTTTCTTTCACCATGTTTGCCGGTTATTACCTGGCGGATGTGATGGCTCCTTTACAAGGACTGGTCAGGGACCAGTTGTCGTGGACCGATACCGAATATGGTTTCTTCACCAGTGCCTACGGATGGTTCAATGTTTTTCTGTTCTTCCTGATCATCGGAGGGATCATCCTGGATAAACTGGGTATCCGCTTCACCGGTTTAAGCGCAGCGATTGTAATGGTCATCGGTACGGCGATCAAATACTGGGCGATCTCCACCAACGTTCTCGACGGTGAAACCCTTTTCGGATGGAAGGCTCAGGTCATGGTTGCCGCCCTGGGGTACGCCATTTTTGGTGTCGGGGTGGAAATTGCCGGAATCACGGCCTCGAAGGTTATCGTTAAATGGTTCAAAGGAAAAGAACTCGCCCTGGCCATGGGGATGCAGCTCAGTGTGGCCCGCCTCGGGACCGCCCTTGCGCTTTCGACCTCACTGCCCATCGCTTTGGGAACAGGCAGTGTGTCAACCCCCATCCTCATCTGTCTGATCATGCTCTGCATCGGGGTGCTGGCTTTTTTTATGTACATCACCATGGATAAAAAGCTGGATAAATCCATCCTGGCACATCGCGTGGCCACGGACGGTTCAGATCCGGATGAAGAATTTAAAATCAAAGATATTTTCAAGATCGTCACCAACAAAGGCTGGTGGTATATCGCTCTCCTTTGTGTTCTCTTCTATTCGGCCGTATTTCCCTTCCTGAAATACGCCACCGACCTGATGGTTCAGAAATTCGGGGTAGATGAATACTGGGCAGGAACCTTACCCGGATTGCTCCCCTTCGGAACCATCTTTTTTACGCCCCTTTTCGGCGGGATCTATGATAAAAAAGGCAAAGGCGCTTCCATTATGATCATCGGCGCCCTTATCATCAGCGTAGTGCACCTCCTGTTCTCCTTGCCCTTCCTGAATCATTGGGTGATCGCCATACTGCTGATGGTTATGCTGGGAATCGGATTTTCGCTGGTGCCTTCGGCCATGTGGCCATCGGTCCCCAAGATCATCCCTGAACGTCAGCTCGGAACGGCCTATTCCCTGATCTTCTGGGTGCAGAACTGGGGTCTGATGGGTGTTCCCTACCTTATCGGATGGGTGCTGGATAAATACTGCATTACCTCCAGTCAGGTGGTGGGCGATCAAACCATCAATACTTACGACTACACACTGCCCATGATCATCTTCATGAGCTTTGGTATCCTGGCGATCCTCCTGGGCTTCCTGCTGAAACTGGAAGACCGGAAAAAGGGTTACGGACTTCAGTTGCCGAACATAAAGAAGTAAGTGTTGAAAACCGGCCGGATTCTATTGCTCGCTGCCACATCCGGAGAAATTGAATCTTTCATTCCTCAGGAAAAACGAAGTGCGGCGGAAAAAGGTGAATTGTTAAAAACCGCGGATGGTCCGGAGGTACTGATCACCGGGCCAGGGATACCAGCAACCCTGGTTTCCCTGACGGAAGTTTTTTGCCGGGAGTCTTTTGATCTGGTGATCAATGCCGGAATTGCAGGAAGTTTCAGACAGGAGTGGCCGGCCGGCAAAGTCGTGAATGTGGTGATGGAAAGTTTTGCAGAACTGGGCGGTGAGAAGCCCGCTCAGTTCACGCCCTTGTACCATATGCGCATGGCTGCCCCTTACAAGCCATCTTTCATGGATAAAGAGGGCTGCATGACCAACCTTAACCCGCCCCGATCAGCTGCGCTGAATGCCCTCGAACAGGCCAAAGGGATTACTGTACAGACTATCAGCGGCCGGCAAGACCGCATCCGTGAAATTCAATCCCGTACCAGGGCCGATGTGGAAAGCATGGAAGGCGCTGCTGTTTTTTATACCTGTCATCGCTTCAGTATACCCTGTCTTCAGATCCGTGCGGTTTCCAATTTCATTCATCCCGATCATCTTGATCAGTGGGATATTCCCGCTGCCGTTGAATCACTGCGTTTATCCCTAAAACAGATCCTGAATGAAATCTGAGACCATCCGCATCGGGCTTTCACCCTGCCCCAATGATACCTTCATCTGCGATGCCCTGCTACACGGGAAAATTGATACGGAGGGACTTTCTTTCGAAGCTGTATTTGCCGATGTGGAGGCCCTGAATCAGATGGCTATGAAAGAGGAACTTCCCTTGACCAAGGTCAGTTTCCATGCTTTCCTTTACCTGGCGGAACACTATCGCCTCCTGGATGCAGGCTGCGCGCTGGGACGGGGCTGCGGCCCCCTGCTGATCAGCGGAAAGAAACGCGACCTGACGGAGATCACTCAACTGAAAATTGCCATTCCCGGACCATATACCACAGCCCATCTCCTCTTTACCCTGGCCTTTCCGGATGCATTGAATAAAGAGTCCTTTGTGTTTTCAGAAATTGAGCAGGCCGTATTATCAGGCAGAACCGATACAGGATTGCTGATCCATGAAACGCGGTTCACATACCGGGAAAAAGGTCTGGTAGCGCTGATGGATCTCGGGGACTTCTGGGAAGGGCTCACGGGATTGCCCGTTCCGCTGGGGGGGTTCATTCTTCAAAGAAGCTTTAATGAGGAAATGCAATCGAAGATCAGCAGGATCATGAGGCGGAGCGTCGCCTTTGCCCTGGAGAATCCCTCCTCTTCACTGCCCTTTATCCGGGAGCACGCCTTAGAAATGGATGAGGAAGTCATCTCTGCCCACATCAATCTGTATGTTAACAGTTTCAGCCTGGAATTGGGAGAGGAGGGGCGGCAGGCCATCTTCAGTCTTTTCTCCGAAGCACACGATGCCGGCCTGCAGGTCTGGCAAAGCAGCGATTTCTTTGCGCGGTCCTGAACCCCGGGTTGCTTACATTTTCTGTATCTTTGTAAAAAAATCAGCAGATGAATACCATACAGGAGAAGGAACGCCAGGATCGTCCCGAGAAGCAGGATAAGGAAAAGAAACCCGTGATCGGAATAACCCATGGTGATTTCAACGGCATCAGTTACGAGGTGATCATTAAAACGTTCATGGACCCACGGATGCTGGAATTGTGTACACCCGTCGTTTACGGATCCTCGAAAATTGCTTCATATCACCGTAAGGTTTTAAATGTCAATGATTTCAACTTCAACCTGATCAAGAAAGCGGAAAACGCTCCTGCCAAAAGGGCGAATATTCTCAACATTACCGATCAGGAAGTCAAGATCGATCTGGGGGAGTCCTCCGAGGTAGCGGGAAAACTGGCCATCAGTGCTATCGATATGGCCATTGAGGATCTGAAACACGGTTATCTCAATGCTATTGTTACGGCTCCGATCAACAAAAAGAACATACAATCCCCGACTTTTGACTTTGTCGGTCACACGGAATACCTCGCCAAAAAGTTCAATACCAGTGACTACATGATGATGATGGTGAGTGAGAAGATCCGTATTGGTTTCGTTACGGGTCACGTTCCGATCAGGGATGTCACCCGTGATCTGACCACGGAAGCAGTGTTGCGTAAGCTTGTTATCATGAATAATTCGCTGATCCGTGATTTCGGAGTACGCAAGCCGAAGATTGCCGTTCTCGGGCTGAATCCTCATGCCGGCGACCGCGGGGTGATCGGTCATGAAGAGGAGCAGATCATTGCACCGGCCATTCGTCAGGCCGCGGCCGATAATATCCTGGCCTTCGGGCCCTATCCTTCGGATGGTTTTTTTGCGGCCAACTCATACAAGGATTTCGACGGGATACTGGCGATGTATCACGATCAGGGGATGATCGCCTTCAAGATCATTGCATTCGATTCCGGGATCAATTTTACTGCAGGCCTGCCCAATGTGCGGACCTCTCCTGCCCACGGAACGGCTTACGAAATTGCGGGTAAGAATGAAGCTCATCCGGAATCTTTCCGTCACGCCATTTACCTTGCGATTGACATTTTCAATCAGCGGACCCTTTACGACCAACTGAATGCGAATCCGCTTAAGGTGAAGGCACTCACCAGTGAAGATGCCCGTGAATCCTAAGCTTCATGGATTACCAGTTTCAGGATATTGCTAGTATTCTTAAAGGCCAGCTGATCGCGGAGGGTGATCCTCGCTGTGCGGTCAGCGAGCTTGTGGTTGACAGCCGCACCATGGCGCATCCCTATGCCAGTCTCTTTTTCGCCATCAGGGGTCAGCGGCATAACGGGCACAGCTTCCTGAAAGATTGTTACGACAGGGGCGTAAGAAATTTCGTGGTATCAGATACCGCAGAAAGTCTTTCGGATTTGAAGGATGCCAATATTCTGCGGGTTGAGGACAGCCTCAAAGCATTGCAGCTTCTGGCGGCCAGCCACCGCAGCCTGTTTAAGCTGCCGGTCGTGGGCATAACCGGTAGCAACGGAAAAACCATTGTTAAGGAATGGCTGTTCCAACTCCTCAGTCCCGACCTCAGGATCGTGCGAAGTCCGAAAAGCTATAATTCACAGGTCGGTGTTCCCTTATCAGTCTGGCAAATCAAACCGGACCATGAACTGGCTATTTTTGAAGCCGGCATCAGTCAGCCCGATGAGATGGATAAGCTACAGGCCATTCTGAAACCGGACATCGGAATTTTCACCAACATTGGTGCGGCACACGAAAGGCATTTCATCAATCTGGCGCAGAAAACAGGCGAAAAACTGAAGTTGTTCACCAAAGTTGAGGTGCTGATCTACTGTTCTGATTATTTCGAAATTCAGGACCGTATCATCCGCTCTGAAATTGACCGGAACATCCGTCTTTTCACCTGGAGTTATAAGAACAAGTCCGACCTGAAGATCAGCCGGGTGGTCAGGGAACAGGGGCAGACAGAAATTACCGGACACTATCAGGGTCAGGAAATCCAGATCGTCATTCCTTTTACTGATGATGCCTCGGTGGAGAACGCCATCCACTGCTGGGCGTTTATGCTTTGCCGCGGATTTCAGCAGGAAGTGATCAGGGAGCGCATGATGGGTCTTATTCCTGTGGCCATGCGCCTTGAGCTAAAAGAGGGCATCAATCATTGCTCGGTGATCAACGACAGTTACAACAATGATTTCAATTCTCTTTCCATCGCGCTGGATTTCCTGAATCAGCAGAAACAGCATATTCATAAAACGCTTATCCTTTCGGATATTCTTCAAAGCGCCATGGATGATGAGGAACTGTACACCCGGGTCGCGGCATTGCTGAAAGAAAAAGGCATTCACCGCATCATCGGCATCGGCCGCGCCATCAGCCACCATGCCGGAAAGTTTGATCTGGAGAAGGATTTCTTTGAATCCACGCAGGCTTTCCTGAATAAGTTCCCCTTCTCCACCTTCCAGAATGAAACCATTCTTCTCAAGGGGGCCAGAATCTTTGAATTCGAACAGATCAGCCGTCAACTGCAGCAAAAATCCCACGACACTGTCCTGGAAATTAACCTGAACGCCATCGTTCACAACCTGAACCATTACCGTTCTAAGCTCAACCCCGGGACCAAAATCATGGCGATGGTCAAAGCTTTCAGTTATGGCATCGGTAGCTTCGAGATTGCCAATATGCTGCAGTTCCAGCATGTCGACTATCTGGCCGTAGCGTATGCCGACGAAGGCATTGAACTGCGCAAAGCAGGGATCAGTACACCTGTTATGGTAATGAGCCCGGAAGCTCAGAGCATAGAAGCGATGATTACATACGGACTCGAGCCTGAAATTTACAACATGCGTATCCTCAACCTGCTGCTTCAGGCGATCCGCCAGGGTGTTTCATCGGAACAGCAGGCGGTCCCCATCCATATTAAACTGGATACCGGAATGCACCGCCTCGGTTTCGCAACAGAAGAGGTGGATGAACTTATTGACATCCTCAAAAAGGAAAAAGGAATACGGATCTGCTCCGTTTTTTCACACCTTGCGGCATCATCTGAAAGCCGTTTCGATGATTTCACGCGCTCACAGATTGAGACTTTCAGAAAGACAGGGGAAAAGTTCCGTCAGGCTTATGGCAGTAACATCCTGATGCACATACTGAATTCATCCGGTATCAGCCGCTTTCCGGAAGCCCAGATGGATATGGTCAGGCTCGGGATAGGGCTATATGGCATCGGGCACGATGAGGAAGAGCAAAGGGCACTGCAGCAGGTAGGCACCCTCAAATCCATCATCACCCAGATCAGAACCATCAAGGCCGGCGAAAGCGTAGGATACAGCAGGGACTGGATTGCGGCGAAAGATACCCGTATAGCCGTTATCCCGGTGGGTTATGCTGACGGACTCGACCGCAGGTTGGGGAACGGAAAAGGCAGGATCATGATTGCCGGGGAAAAAGTGCCCATCATCGGGAATATCTGCATGGATATGTGTATGGCTGATCTCGGACAGCTCAAGGCTTCCGAAGGCGATGAGGTGATCCTTTTCTCCGCACAGCATTCAATCAGCGAATGGGCAAGGGAACTGGGCACCATTCCTTATGAAATCCTCACATCCATAGGCGGTCGTGTGAAACGGGTGTATTATTACGAATAAACATGTAAATTAATATTCTTTTCAGATAATTTAAACTTATTACTATGTCTGATGTCAAGATCAAAACCTGTCCCCGCTGCGGAAAGGAGTTTGAGTGCCTTCACAATCAGGATTGCTGGTGCATGGATTATAAGATCAGTCCGGAAAACCTCGAACTGATTAAAAAAACTTACCCTGACTGTCTTTGCCCCGATTGTCTGGCCTCTTACAGTCAGAATAAAAAGGTGAAATTATGCGGTTGAAGGCGGAAATAACGGGAATGCCCCGCAGTCTGTTCTTCTTTCTGATTTTCAGTGTATTTTTTCTGCGCCTTTATGCACAGGGCGTACCTGATACCCTTCAGGTGGATTATAATGCTGCTCTGCCCGGCAGTCAGTGGCAGTATTCTTTTGTTCACCTTACTGATGTTCATATCGGTGAAGGCGCCCCGGGGGATGATTACGGCACCGCCGGCTATTACGACAACACCGCCCCTGCGGATGCCGGCGACCCCCTGATACGACTGAGAAAAAGCGTTTACTGGATCAATGATCACATTCAGGATCTTAAAATTCACTTCGTCGTCATAACGGGCGATCTCAGTGAAAGTGCCGAAGTGTCAGAACTGCTGCGCTGCAAACAGGTGCTCGACTCACTGGAGGTACCGTATATCCCGGTGATGGGCAACCATGATGCGTGGCCACTGAGCCAGGGAATTGAAGAAAGCTGGCCGGCAGGAGACTCCCTGCTGAACCAGGTTTTTGAAGACGCTTATTTATCGGCCTCACAATACTTTCCCCAGTGGGATGACGGAACCCGTCTGAACAGGATCTGGCATCCGGATCACAACTGCTATTCATGGTTTCAGAACTTCAGTTTTGATTACGGCAGTTATCATTTCATATTTGCGGATTTCAACAGCCGTGCGCACGACCTGGGTGTGTTTAACGGATCGGCTGCTGATGCGGAACTGCATGATTTTCCCGGAGGAAGCTGGCCCTGGTTGCAGCAGGCAGTTGCCTCCGGTCAGAATGGGGACAACAATATGCTCATTTTTGCGCATCATCCGCTGTCGAAAAGTCTGTTAAGCGGAGCACTGGCCTCTTTCGACTTTAACGAGTATGATGTCGTTACACAGTACCTCAAAGACTACTCTCCCCGGCTGGGAGCGTGGATCGCAGGGCACAAGCATCAGGCGGATGCATATGCGGTGAAAACCTGGACATTTTCACCCGAGATTATGATGGGTTACGAAACGGCCGCCAACTGGGAGTTTCCCGATGGTCATTTCAGGCTCTTCAGGATGTGGGACACCACTGCTCCGGCTCCGCTGACGGTCCATGAAAAAGATGCCAATTCTTTTTCTGTTTTCCCCAATCCCTGTTACTCAGACAGGGTTTGTATCAGCATGGACCCTGAATGTCGGGGGTTCGTTTTGAGCGATTTTTCAGGCCGGATCATATCGCAGGTAACATCATCAGGAGAAAAGCAATATTTCCTTACGGTGGAGTCTCTCCCTTCAGGGGTGTATTTTATCCGCAGCCTTTCGATGCCTGTGAGGATTGCAAAATTCGTCAAAATGCAGGAATAACCGCTTAACGCGGCGATTGAAGCTTCACGCTGACCGATTCCACCTTGCCCCCCAGGGGAGGATGCAGCTTGGCGACTTTCAGGCTGATGTTTTCAATGCCCGGGAATTCTTTGGTGACAGCGTCCATGATCCTTCTTGCCAGGTGCTCCAGCAGGGCTGAGCGGGTTTCCATTTCGGCTGCGATAATCTGATATACGCGCTGGTAATTCACCGTGTCGGACAGGCGGTCGCTGATTTCGGCAGCTTCTGTAGCCGCAGTGAAGCTGATATCTACAATGAATTTATTACCGATCAGCTGCTCTTCCTCAAAGCAGCCGTGATAGGCAAAAAATTCCATGTTTTCAATTGCTATGACAGCCATTGTTCAAAGATAAAGTGAGGCCAAAGGTAAAAAGAATTACAGGGATTAAAAATCAGCGTATGATAACAAATTTCACCTTGCAGCTCAGGTCAGCCTGATACACCAGATAGGTTCCCGCCGGCAGAGCATCAAGGGAGATACTGATCAGATCATCACCCAGTGGTGTGACAACGGGTGTAACGCGAACCCCCTCGATGCTTTCGATGATCCATTCATGCCGCGATCTCTGATTGAAGCGAATCAGTAATACGTTAGAGGCCGGATTAGGATAAATTCTCATACAGTCGGCTCTTCCCTCAATGTATTTCAATCCCGCCAAAGAGAGTGTCACAAATTCGGAGGATCCCCAACAACCATTGACATCGAATGCCTCTACCCTGAAATCACACGGAAGTGTCAAGGTATCCCATCCGGTAATCCAATAATGCAAATCCTGGGTTGAATCATAGATTATCGAATTCGGGAAACCCTGATTCAATTTTATGTAGTACCAGGTTCCTGCAGGCAATGTATCATCTGTGAATTGCCACTCAAGCAGCGGTGTCACGTATTCAAAAGGATAAATGATCAGATCAATCATCCGTGAATTCACAACATTACTGTGCCCCGGCGGAGAATCAGGGTAAGCATCAGAAACTGTTTTTACATAGTAGGCATAATTGCCAGTATCTGTCACTGAAGTATCCGTGTAGTATGTTGTATACAAATTTGCAACACTATCCAGTAATTGAAATGACGCACCTTGTATCGAGCGGTATACCAGGTATTTAATAAAGCCTCCTCCATTACTGGCAGGCGCATCCCAATTTAAAAGGAAGTCATTGTCTCCGGAAAGCGTAAGGCAAAGGTTGTCTGGGTGCTCCAGAAGCGTATCGCTTCTTACTACCACCTGCATGACATTCCGCTGACTTAAACCAATGGGGCAAGCATCATCATAGGCTCTGAATCCGAACCGAAAAGGAATATAATAGAAAGGGGCGGAATAGCACCCTGCGGCCTGGCTGATAAATCCCTGTTCATGCTGCCCTCCGGATGTATGCCACAAAAACTGAAAATTCAATGTTGTGACGAACGTAAGTGGCGGTGAAACAGTTAAGGTTGCACAAGGGGGGGCCGGACATCCGGCTGAAGTATCAGTATAGAATAATCCGAAATATTCACCGTCTGCACTCAGTGAGATAACTTGCGGACCAATGTTTGGATTCACATCCATGTCTGTCACAGTGATCATCGCATTAATCCACTCCCCGGCAGCAACAGTATCTGTGATCAGGTCAAACATTCCGGTTCCCGGATTAAATATAAATGCCTCAACCTGCGGCCTGTTATTCCCGCTTTCGCATGGCAAGACTACGAGCTGGTACTCGGTTGTTTTGTCAGATATTTTAATGCCATCACGAAAAGAAGAAGTCTTTACATTCAGATTAAAAGCCCCAAGGGTAATAGATTTTATTAATATCTTTCCTGTGTTGATATCCAGTTCCGCAGGAATGTTTTGGGGGTGCATCTGGGTTCCCGGCATAGGTGAGGTGTAAGAGAAACCTGTCAGATAGGATAAGGCCAAAAATTCACTCGTCAGAGCCGGAGTCCATGAATACGCCAATGAATCTGAATCCGGATCATTCTGATGAAATGATACCGTGTCAGGTATACCACTACATAAGACAGGTAGAGGTGCTTCTGCCAGCAGTGGAGAATGATCATAACAGGGAAAAGCACTTTTCCCTTTGTAAGGGTACATTACTGAGACAAGAAACCAATTACTGCTTGTTGCAGCGAACAGGTTTGTCGAAGAATTCCTGCAACATGAAGTGTAGGTGAATTTCCATCCAGCAGCTGGCGGAACTCCTGAAATCATAATCCCATCAGGGTAAATCTGATCGCTGGTGAAGAACCATTCCTCAATAGCCCCGCTATTTGCGAATAGCGGGGCGGGGTTACAATAAATTGACTGTGCGGTATCGTAACAGGGAGGTACCATACTGGTTTTACCATCAATAGCACCATCAGCACCATCCTTTGGATTTCCTCCGGGATACAGACACATACTAATTGTAGTTATTCCGGGATGATTGATGACATTAATGTTTTCACAGTCGCTATACAGAATACCATTGCATTCACGATACAGTTTCATAATAAACCTGTAATTCCCATTCGGAAGGCAATCCCACGAAATCTCTCCACCCACGTAATGTGAAGAATAGGAGAGCAATGGCAGCAGAGAACAAACGACTGTCAATAATCTCTTCATAATACTTATTCTTAAGTCCTTCAAATATACAATCATTCGTTCATTTTTGTATTTAAAACAACAAACAATTTCTTTTTCAACAAGCTCTGTTTCTGATTGTGCTGTACTTGTTGGAAATCCGGCATTTCGCAAGCACGGGAGTTTTTACTATTTTTGCATCGTAAACTATTTAAGCACTATGTCACAAGACAAACCTAATGAAACCCGGTCTGCGTTGAATTTTCTGCAACAGATCATCGAAGAAGACATCCGTACATCCAAATACGACAAGCGGGTGCATACCCGTTTCCCGCCTGAACCCAACGGTTATCTTCATATCGGGCATGCCAAATCCATATGCCTGAATTTCGGGCTGGCCCGGCAGTATGGCGGATTGACCAATCTGCGCTTTGATGATACCAATCCCACAAAAGAAGATGTGGAATATGTGGATTCCATCAAGGAAGATGTCCGCTGGCTGGGGTTCGACTGGGATGATCGGGAATATTACGCCTCCGATTATTTCGAAACACTATACGAATATGCTCTGAAACTGATCCGCAAAGGAAAGGCCTACGTATGTGAACTCAGTGCTGAAGAAATGAGCGCGCAAAGGGGAACCGTTACCCGCGCAGGGACTGAAAGTCCTTACAGGAACCGCAGTGTTGAGGAAAACCTGGATCTTTTCGAACGTATGCGAAAGGGCGAATTTCCCGAAGGCAGTCATGTGCTCAGGGCGAAAATTGACATGTCGTCTCCCAATATGCTGATGCGGGATCCGGTCATGTACCGCATTCTCCACAGCGAACACCACAGGACAGGTAAGAAATGGTGCATTTATCCGACCTATGATTTTGCTCACGGACAGTCAGACTCCATTGAGCGGATTACCCATTCGATCTGCACCCTGGAATTTGAAGTCCACCGGCCCTTATACGATTGGTATATCAAAGAACTGGAAATTTACGCCCCGCAGCAGATTGAATTTGCGCGTCTGAATCTCACTTACACGGTGATGAGTAAGCGCAAGCTTCTTCAGCTGGTGCAGGAAAAGATTGTTTCCGGCTGGGATGATCCCCGTATGCCGACCATCTGCGGTTTGCGGCGCAGGGGTTACACTCCGGAATCCATCCGCAATTTTGCCGATACCATTGGTGTAGCCAGGCGCGACAATGTGATTGATGTTTCCCTGCTGGAATTCTGCCTGCGCGAAGATCTCAATAAAAAGGCCCGGCGGGTGATGGCGGTCCTGCGTCCCCTGAAGGTGGTGATCACCAATTATCCGGAGGGAGAGACCGAAGAGATGGACGCCATCAACAATCCCGAGGATACGTCCATGGGAAGCCGCAAGGTGCCATTTTCAAGGGAGATCTATATCGAAAGGGATGATTTCATGGAAGATCCTCCCAAAAAGTACTTCCGTCTCTCCCCGGGCTCTGAGGTGCGCCTTCGTTATGCCTATTTTATCCGCTGTACCGGTGTGGTCAAGGATGCAGAAGGCAATATCGCAGAGGTTCATTGTACTTATGACCCGGCCTCACGCGGAGGAAACTCTCCTGACGGACGTAAAGTACAGGGCACCATACACTGGGTTTCCGCTGATCATGCCATGAAGACTGAGGTCAGGCTGTTCGACAGACTGTTTATGAAAGAAAATCCTGAAGAAGCGGAAGAAGGTCAGGACTTCAAAGTCAATCTGAATCCTGATTCACTGGAAACCCTCACTGCTTTTACTGAACCGTCACTGAAAGATGCAAAAGCGGGCGAACAGTTCCAGTTTGAGCGTCTGGGCTACTTTTGCGTGGATCCGGACAGCACGGATTCCCTTAAAGTTTTTAACCGGACCACTACTTTGAAAGACAGCTGGGCGAAAGCGGGCGGAAAATAATGAGGGCCATCCTTGCGGACAGCCCTCACTTAAATCAGCTAAGATTAATCCTACTGTTTCTCCAGGAGCTGGTTGACCATCTTCTTCAGTTCATCAATCTGCTTTTGCTGTTCCTCAATGATATTCTGCTGTTCTTTTACCGCATTGACGAGAATGTAGGTCAGGGCGGTACCGTTGTAATTCAGCAATTCAGTTTCGCCCGTTTCTCCGGTAAGTTGCATTTTCACCGTCTTAATCATGTAAGGTGCCACGGGCTGAATATCCTGAGCAATCACCCCTACGAAGCGCTCGTTGGTTTTCACGCCCAGTTTGTCATTGTAGCTATACCAAACCGGGTCGATCTGCTCCAGTACCGCAAGACCATCAGTAAAGGGCTGAACATCGCTCTTCAGTCTTTTATCTGACCAGGCATTCCACATTCCGCCGCCGAGTTTTTCGGCATCGCCGGCTACGCTAAGCATCATCAGGGGATTAGGAACAGTTGTGCCGATCAGAACATTACCACCCATCGGAATATTGATCACAAACTGGTTATTGGCTCCTATCATGGCGGGCGTTCCAACCGGACTCCAAACGAAATTATTCATTCCCATGTTATTGATGTTCTGTCCGTACAAAACAGAATAAGCGCCGTTATTGATATTCATATTCCCACCCAGGATCACAGAATGATCACCTGCCAGCAATTGGTTGCTGCTTCCGTTGAGAACGGTCGAGAAATTCGCATTCGCCATATTTTGCTGACCGTTACCAATCAGGGAATTGTTTCCGTTGGCAATATTGAGCATCCCGTTCAGCACGACTGAGTTGTTCCCGATGGCCTGGATCTGTGTCCCGTTGCCGATCAGGCTGTTCATTCCGCTGGCTGTCTGACTGAGTCCGTTGAGAACCACGGCTTGTGAGCCGGAAGCTGTATTTTGTATCCCGTTCAGCACACTGGCGTTCTGCATGGATGCAACATGATTGGCCCCGCCACCGATGAAGGTATAATCAGCATTTGCCCTGTTCGCCATACCTCCGGCTATAAAAGCGCTGTTCGCCATAATCCTGTTGCCCATACCTCCGGTAAGCACGTTATAATTCCCCTGAATTGAATTCTGGAACCCGCCACCGATAAAATTGACCATTCCGCTCCTGATAGTATCCATAGAACCACCGCCGATGAATCCGCCAAGCCCGTTATTGTAGTGATTTGAACCGCCTACGATAACGGCTCCTGTTGCCCTGGACCAGTTATAATAACCTCCCACGACGATGCATCCCAGTGAATCGGTCCTGTTCCGGCCACCCGCACCGATAAAAGAAACCGGTCCGTTTGCCGTATTGCTGCTTCCTCCAGCGATGACTGAAGTATCTCCCAATGCCAGGTTGTTATATCCGTAAGCGGCTGTGAAGCGGCCGACATTTGCATCATCCCACTGGTTGCCACTCACCACGCCGGCACGGATAGCTCCTTTTGAAGGTACCCACATGAATCGTGTTCCGGCGCCCGCGATGGGTGTATTCCCGGTGCTACCATGGAACAATACGCTTCCTCCTGTGACATTGAGTCTCGCCAGCGGATAGGTCAGGCCTATTCCGCAGTTGCCGATGGAGTCAATCACCAATCGGGTGCTTGCCTGTGTGAAATCACGAATGTAGAACTTACGGTTTCCTGAGGAATTGCCCGGGTTGGTTCCGCCAATCACCCAGTCAATATCTGTCGCATCAAAATATACGGAAGATGCTGCACCTGTTGTATTGGTGATCCAAACGTTGGAGTTGATCCCTCCGGTGCTGACAACGGAGAGTTTTGCTGATGGACTGGTGGTTCCGATTCCAACATTGGCCCCGTTGTTATAAATGTTGGCATTGTTTACCACCCATTGGGTACCATCCCAGAAGGTTGTATTTCCGGCTGCAGTACCGGCGGGAAGAAAGCCGGTAACACCAGTGGCTCCCGTGGCTCCCGTGGGACCTGTTACGCCGGCTTGTCCGGTCATTCCTGTCGGACCCGTCGGACCCTGAGTCCCTGCCTGTCCGGTCATTCCTGTCGGACCCGTCGGTCCTGCAGGACCTTGTGTCCCCGGGGTTCCCGGATCACCTGTGGGACCTGTCGGACCCTGAATACCTGCCAAACCGGGATCTCCGGTCGGACCAAGCGGACCCGTGGGACCCACCGGACCCATAGGCCCGATCGGACCAACAGGACCCTGAATTCCCTGCAGACCCTGTGCACCCGTATCTCCGGTCGGACCTGTCGGACCCATCAGCCCTTGTGGTCCCTGAGGTCCCTGCGCTCCGGTAAGTCCAATCTGACCTGTTGGTCCTGTTGCCCCGGGTTGGCCAGTCGGACCGGCCGGGCCCGCGGGACCCTGTATACCCGGAGTTCCGTCGAGGTTAACCCCCCATGAGGAATAGGTTCCGCTACCCGTTGTGGTGGTAACATTAACCGTAAGTGAACCCGTAGATGGATTATAGGCCGTTACCGTTCCGTTCATTTTATTGGTGGCATTATAAGCAATGACCACTTCCTGACCAACGGTATAAGAAAGTCCTGTTCCGACCGTAAGGGTCACACTTCCGGTTCCTATCGTCAGGCTGGTGGATGAAGTGGTCGAGTAACGATCACCATCCGTACCATCCTGTCCTGTTGGTCCTGTCGGGCCCTGAGCCCCGTTTGCACCTGCGGGTCCCGGATCACCCTGTATCCCTTGCGGGCCCTGTGGACCTTGCGGACCCTGTGCCCCTGCCTGACCTGTAGCACCCGTCGGTCCGGTTGCTCCTGCAGGACCAGAGGTCCCTGCCTGATTGGCATATAAAGCGTAAGGAACACTGAGCAGTTGGGGTGTGCCCACAATGCTGTAAGATGTCCCTCCGGCAGGATCAAGCTGTATTTCGAGATACTTATCACCGCTACCCCAGTTGATGGCACTAAAGGTTCCCACCACGTTGGTGCCGTTTCCGATCTGCAGGTTGACGATCCCGAACTGATTGGTCGTTACATTATGTGTTTCGTGATATACATCTGTTCCGGAGGGTGAACCGTCACGGATATAGATCAGGAAACTGACCGCCTGATTGGCCACAATGGCTCCGGTGTTATCCCTGGCCACGGCCTGGTAGTTGATTTTCTGGGGTGATTGAGCCAGCACACTGCGATAGGGTACGAGGAACAGCAGCACCAGCAGAATAATGTACATTTTTTTCATATTGGTAATATTTTATTGGTTAATTTTAATTAATTTGCCTGTTTTCAGCATACGGTTGCCGGAGCTGATCCGGATAAAGTAATTGCCTGTAGCCAGGCTGCTGATATCGAAATCCATCACCACAGCCTGATCATAAACAAAAAATTCACGAGGGTTAAGGACGATTTGTCCCAGCATGTCCATGATGACGCATTGCAGGTTCAGGCCGGCGGCATTTTCAATTCTGAGACTGAACTGCTCAACGGCCGGGTTAGGAAAAACCGAAATGTTCAATTCCTCCACTGTGGCCTGGGGAGTGAATACAACGGCATTTCCAAAAGGCTGCTGGAAACCTTGTGTAAGGACATTGGAAGCGTTACTCATGGTCAAAACAGCAAATTCCCCGAGGGTGTAATCCAGGCGGAAACTGCTCCCATCAAACCAGCTTCCCCCTGCGCTCGCCACAACGGAGCGTTCCAGGCTGGGCTGGGCTGTTGCCCGGCAACAAAAGGCCACCAGTAGCAACAATAGTAACAATGGTTTTTTCATAGAGGCGGGTTTTTATGAATACTTAAATGGTTACAGCGTAAAAATAAGTAATCAAAAGTAGAAATGCAAACAAATACAGGCAATAATACTTATACCTATATTTCTATAAGCATTTTGCGCAGGCCGTTAAAAGGTGCTCAGATTTCGACGATACGGTTGCGGATGGCGAAGATCACCAGTTCAACGGCATTACGGGAGGCCGTTTTTTGCATCAGATTATACTTATGAACGTTCACCGTTCTCTCGCTGATGAAAAGTTGGTTTGCAATTTCATGATTACTCATCCCTTTCACCATACATTGCAGGATCTCCACCTCTCTGGGAGAAACCCTGGGCTTTTCGTTTGCCGGATCAGCAATTTTTTTTGTGAAATAAGCCAGAAGTTCTTCTGAATAGTACTGGTTTCCTGCCGCCACAATGCGGATCGCCCTTTCAAGGTCTGGCTGTTTAATGGTCTTCAGAAGAAATCCTGACACCCCTGCTTCTATCATATTCATCAGGTAGGCCTCTTCTCCGAACATCGTAAGTGCCACAATTTTAAGATCAGGGTCTTGTTCCAGGGCTTTGCGGGTGGCTTCGATGCCGTTCATGCCGGGCATATTGATATCCATAAACACGAGGTCCGGCCTGGTGCTTTGTAATAACTCAAGAAAGGACTCTCCGTCACCGGCCTCACCTGCGACTTCAGCAAAACCGCTGTGATTGATCACCAAACCCAGTCCCTTCCGGAAAAACTCATGGTCATCGACCAATATGATTTTGATTTTTTTCATAGCTGTTTTCAGGGGTGCAGAGGGATTTCAATCCGGGCAGAAAAACCATGTCCGGCACTGGTTTCAAAGTGAATTGTTCCGTTCAGAGATTTCAGCCTGCTGACCATATTGGTCAGGCCAATTCCTTTTGTTGATTTTGATGCGGGCACATTCATATTGAAGCCGATTCCATTATCGCGGTATTCTGTCACCAGTAAATCATTTTCTCTGTAAATGCGGATGCTGATCATACCTGCCCGTGCATGCCGGATACTGTTGTTAACCAATTCGGTAATTGACCTGAAGATCACGAGTTCAATCGTACTGTCGAAGCGCAGCTTTCCCAGGTCGGATTCATAATTCACAGGGATGTGCCCGCTGGCGTTGATCTTGGTGAAAAATGCTTCAAGGGCATAGTTTAATCCGTAATCTCCAAGCACATGTGGCATCAGATTATTGGCAATATCACGGATATTCACAATGGCCTCATCAATCATGTCGTTGGTATAGCGCATCATTTCACGGGCCTTATTGATATCCTGGTCGCGTTCTTCCCAGGCCGCGTTCACACAAAGCCTGATGCTTGAAAGCAAAGGACCCAGCCCGTCGTGCAAATCTCCGGCAAAGCGGCTTCGTTCTTTTTCCTCCGTTTCGATGATGGCTGTGAAAATCCTCCTCTGAATTTCCTTCCGTTCAGAAATGTTGCTGGCAATCATGTAATAGGCCTTCTGCTTGTTGTAAACAATCTGCTCGGTTCTGATGTATACAGGAATTGATTTCCCGTTTTTCACCAGCATCATCGTTTCAACAGAGCCTTTCACGGCCGTTTCTCCGGAGCATATCCTCCTGACAATCTCCCGGTCTTCCGGAATGATCATGCTGGTGATTTCTTTTCCGGTGAGTTCCTGATCAGTGTAGGAGCTCAACAGCATGACCTGCTCATTGAAATAAATGATCCGCAGATCGTGAATGATGAAAGTCATGTCGGGCAAAACAGCCATAAGGTTGCGATACTTTTCCTCGCTTTCCCGGAGAGACTCCTCTACCCTGCGTCTTTCTTCGAGTTCAAACCGGAGTTGGCTGAGTGTTTCATCAGTCTCCTGTTTTTGCTTTTTGTAATACGCTTTAACATAAATGATCACGGTGGCGATGAGGAGGCCAAAAATCAGGAAAGTAGCATTATAATCAATGAAGCGTGCCTCACGGGAATCATAATAGGTAACCCAGTCCGGAAAGTAATACTCCACCCACATCATGACAGAAATGTTCACAAAAATGAGAGTGGTAACGAAAATACGATTGAGTTTTTCAAGCAGAATGAGTGACAGGGTCAGAAAGGCTACGATGCTGATGGATGTTGGTCCGTCAAGGCCGCCATTGGTAAAC
>CALGYY010000097.1 GCA_937934705.1 uncultured Bacteroidota bacterium | reverse complement strand
AGGAGGCAAGGGTGAGTGTTGTGGAAGGTCTGTTGTCATTATTACATCCTGAGGTAGGGGTTAGGGTCAGTGTATAAGTGCCAGCTGCTGCGACTGAAATACTGGGTGTGGGGGCTTCGGTAGACGACAAAGAGGTACATCCTGCGCAAGCCACACCGTTTATCGTTGTGCTGGCTGTCAGAATTACGGGCGGAGCGAAAGAGCAAACGGTGGTGGTTCCCGGAGTGATGGTTGTGATAATATTTCCTTCAACCCCAACCGTTGTTGTTGCTGTTTTAGTACAGCCTCCATAAGTGGCTGAGACAATATAGTTGGTGGTAATGGCGGGAGTAAGCCCGCTGAAAACGCCATTGGTGTTGTTGGTTAGTCCTCCCGGATTAAGTGTATAGGTAACCAGTCCGCCATCTGCGCCATCTGCATTCAGACTCACGGCATCTCCTGCGCATATATTGGCAGGGGTGGGGGTCAGGCTCAGGTTCGCGAGATAATTGAAGTTAATGGTGCTTCCCGCCAGAATTTTATTTCCGCATTTATCCATCAGCGAAGGGTTGGGATTGATCACCAGTGAGTATTGCCCGGTGGCCAGCGTCCCGTCATGCGTGATCACAATCTGGTTCGACAATGCGCCGTTGGTGGGCGGACAATTGTAACCGAGGATCTGTGTGATTTTCCCGCTGACATCAGTTCCCGGAAGCAGAAGCAACTGAAAATCGTTCTGCTGAACACTCAGGCACTGTATGGGTTCACTCATGGTCAGCATAATCGTGTTGTCAGTACATGAGGGAACAATGTTGGTCATTGTAGGTCTGGTATTGTCGAAAATGGAAGCCGTGCCCAGAAAATTAATGGTGAATCCGTTGTTGTCTCCTGTCCAATTGTCAACAATCAATGCATAGGTGTTACCTGCTACCATATTGCTGATCCCGTTCATAGTGGGTGAACCTCCGGCTCCGACCGAGATCCTCGGCATTTCTGTTGCACCGGGAACTGTAAGTCCGGTATTGCCATAAGTGGCAGAAAAGTTACAACGAACCGGCAGTGAACTGGGGACGTTCGCGCAGCCACCAATAGCGGTTAAATTGTAGAGTGCAAAATCGTAATCGTTGGCAGTAACGATTTCAAATCCGAATGTTCCCGAAGTCTGACAGGTGAATACATACCATATGCTGTTGGTTTCTCCGGCAGATAAGCAGGTGGTGGTAGAAACCTCATCTGAGGTTCCGTGACCAGTGTAAGAACCCACGTATGAATAGGTGGATGAACACAAGGGGATCGCGCCGCCGCATTGCTGTTCAGGGCCCGTCTGATTTCCGACCGGCATGACACTTTGAGTTGCACAGATGTTAAAATTGCCGG
>CALGYY010000096.1 GCA_937934705.1 uncultured Bacteroidota bacterium | reverse complement strand
GATTGAAAATTACCGAAAAGTTATCAACATTCCGGTGTTGTGGCACGGATAAAAAAAGAAGGCCGGACAATGCCCAGCCTTCCTGAAGGTTTTTACCCTTAGATTATTCCTGGGTGTTTTCCTCTTTTTTATCGAGGTGCTTTTTGTATTTGGTTCTGAACTTATCAACACGTCCTGCCGTATCAACAAATTTCATCTTACCTGTATAAAACGGATGCGAGGTATGGGAGATTTCCAGTTTAACCAGCGGATATTCTTTACCGTCTTCCCAGGTAATTGTGTCCTTGGTTTGTACGGTCGAACGGGTCATAAAGGTATATTCATTCGACATGTCCTTAAAAACAACCAGCCTGTAACCCTTGGGGTGAATGTCTTTCTTCATTGTAATCAAGCATTTAATTTCAGGGGTGCAAAAATACACTATTTATCTGAAACAACAAAGTAATGGGGAATTATTTTGTTTTTAATCCTCTTTTCTCAAGCAGCGCATCGGGCTGGGGCGATTTACCTCTGAACTTCAGGTATTGGTTCATCCCCTCCCCGTTTCCGCCTTCGGTCAGCACATATTTGCGGAAAGCAGTGGCCAGTTCCTTGTTGAAGATATCGCCGCTTTCTTCGAACGCCCTGAAGGCATCACAATCCAGAACTGCTGCCCAGAGGTAAACGTAATAACCCGCAGAATAACCGCCGATGATATGGTTGAAATAGGTGGTTCTGTATCGGGGGATGATTTCCGGGATTAGTTTCGCTTTATCCATGCTCTGTTTCTCAAATTCATTCACCCCAGTCGTCACCGGCTCTTTGATGGAATGCCAGTCGAGGTCGAGCAAGGAAGCTGCGATATATTCAACTGTTTCGAATCCCTGATTAAAAACAAGGCTTTTCTTGAGTTTACCCATAAGCGCTTCGGGTATCACCTCTCCGGTTTTATAATGACGCGCATAGACTTTCATTACCGCTGGTTCCGAAGCCCAGTGTTCCATGACCTGCGAAGGCAGTTCTACCATGTCGCGGGGAAGGTTCCCCGCCACACGATCGTAAGGTCCATCACTGAATAGTCCGTGCAAAGCGTGACCAAATTCATGGAAAAGGGTAGAAACTTCATCCCAGGTCAGCAATGCAGGATCATCACCCACAGGCCGTGTAAAGTTGCAGGTTATGGTGATCACCGGTGTGATCCTTTTGCCGTTTTCATATGATTGATCTCTGAAGGCTCCGCACCAGGCCCCTACCCTTTTTCCGGGTCTGGGATGATAATCAAGATAGAGAATGCCGAGGTGCTGGCCTTTTTCATCCTGAATTTCAAAAGTTTCCACTTCGGGATGATAAACCGGCAGATCCTTAAGCTGCCTGAAACGGATACCATACAACTGTGTGGCTGTATAAAACATCCCATCCCTGACATTTCCAAGGACAAAATAGGGTTTCAGTTCCGTTTCGTCCAGGTCGTACTGCTGCTTCCTGAGCTTTTCTGCATAATACCACCAGTCCCATGACTCCAGCCTGAAACCGCCCTTTTCAGCATCGATCATTTTCTGCATGGCCTCACGGTCTCTTATCGCCGCTTCGAGTGCAGGTGCCATAATCCCGTTCAGAAACTGATAGACGCTCTCAGAGCTCTTTGCCATATTATTGCTGATCACAAATTCAGCCCAGTTCGGGTAGCCCAGCAATTGTGCCTTCTCGGCCCTGAGACCCATCATTTCGAGAATTATCTTCTTATTGTCGTTGGCATTGTCGTTGTCGCCCCTCATGAAATACCCCCGGTAAAGCTTTTCACGGAGTTGCCGGTTTCGCGCATATTGCAGAAAGGGGATCATGCTGGGCTTTTGCAGGGTAAATACCCAGCTCCCCTCATGTCCTGTTTGGGCCGCTGCTTCAGCGGCAGCCTGGATCACATCAGCAGGAAGACCATCCAGGTCTTTCTGCTGATCCACAATCAGCAAAAAGTTGGTATTGGTTTCAGCCAGCAGATTCTCCCCGAAACGAAGCTGCAATGTTGCCAGCGTCTGGTTGATTTCGCGTAGCCTTTTCTTTTGATCTTCGTTCAATCCGGCCCCGTTCCTCACAAAATCATCATAGTACTTCTCCACCACCCGGATCTGGAGTGCATCCAATCCGGCACTCAGCCTTTGCTCCCATACTTTTTTGATCCTCAGAAAAAGCACCTCGTTCAACATCAGGTTGTCGCGGTGGTTCGTCGTAAGCGGCGCAACCTTACGGGCAATCGCCTGCATGGCGGGATTGGTGGCTGCAGAATTCAGACTGTAAAATACAGCCCCTACCTTCGACAGCAACTTTCCGGAAGCATCCAGTGCAGCGATGGTATTCGTGAAATCAGGAGCAGCCTGGGTATTACATATGGCATCAATTTCCGCCTGCTGCTGCCTGATCCCCTCCTCAAATGCAGGCAGGTAATGGGATGTGTCGATCAGGTCGAAAGGAGGAACCCCGAAAGGGGTCTTGTACTCACTGAAAAACGGATTGTCAGTCTTTTGTGCATACATGAGTAAGGGTAAAAGCATGAGCATGGTCCAGGTGATCTTTTTCATATCAGATAAAGTTTTAGCAGAGACAAAAATATAAATTCCCCGGAAACAGGGAGCTCCCCTGCCGTCTCAATCCGGCCGGCATAACACTATTTTGCTGATTAGCAGACCGATTCAAAAATATATATCCTCATGATGTTAAATCGATTAAGCTTGCATTTGTTTACAGCCAATTGCCGGATTGCGACAATTACCTGCTTTGGGATTAGATTTCTGTTATCTGTAAACTCTTAATTAACTGAATAATACGACTTGTATGTTTAGTGAGCACTTTTGTAATAACTCATAGCTAACTATTTAAATTTTAATCTTTTTTTACCCTTTGTGATTATTTTCATAATATTTCGTATACTTGTAGCCTGATTCACGAATTTGACCTGATTAAATTCTTCATGATCAAACTACTATGAACTCTAAACCGTTTTAGCGAATGAAAAGAATATCATTATCGGATATCGCCCTTGAATGTAAAGTGAGCAAAACACTGGTTTCCATGGTTCTTAACGGACGGGGAGATGCTTACGGGATCAGTAAGGAAACCCAGGAAAGGGTATACCAGATGGCGGAAAAGTATAATTACAAGCCCAATCAGATCGCCCGCGGACTCAGGCTCGGGCGTTCCAATACGATCGGACTGGTGGTTTCGGATATTGCCAATCCATTTTACGCAAAGATTGCTCGTGGCGTGGAAGATTATGCAAGCAAAGCAGGCTACAACCTGATCATCTGCTCAACGGATGAGAATGTGGAAAAGGAGATGGCCCTGTTGCGTATGCTGAAAGAACGGCAGGTTGACGGATTGCTGATCTCCACTACCTTCAGCAGCTCCAGAGAAATCCTTTCCCTGATGAAAGACAATGTTCCTTTTGTCCTGATCGACCGTTATTTTCCGCATACTGACACCAATTATGTCGTTATCGACAATTACAAAGGGGGATATGAAGCCACAGAGCACCTGATCAAACTGGGTTACACCCGCATTGCACACATGACGCTTACTCCGAGCCATATCACCTCACTGAAAGAACGCAAGAGAGGATATGTGGATGCATTGAAGAAATATAATATCAGGATCAATAAAAAGTTCCTGTGCCAGATCCCCTATGGCGACATCAAGCGTCACGTTTATAAGGAAGTGAGGGAACTGTTGAGTTCACCCAATAATGTTCAGGCTATCTTTCTCGCCAACAATAACATTACCCTGGCATTTCTGGAATGTGTCAGCGAGCTCAAACTCAGGATCCCGCATGAGATTGCAGCCGTCAGCTTCGACGATATTGAACTCTTCAGGGTGTATTATCCCCAGATCACGGCGGTGGCACAACCCATTGATGAAATCTGCCGCGAATCAGTAAGGGTATTACTGGATGAGATCAAAAACCGCGAGAACCCTGTCAGGGAAAAGGCGCGCATTAAACTTGACCCCAACCTCATCGTTAGAGAATCCTGCGGACATTTCTACCGGAAAAGCTAATATTTATGCGCTCATTTTTTATCATTTTTCTTGCCCTTGTTGTTATTGAGCAAGGGTCAAACCGGATTATGGCCCAGGAAAATCCTGCTGCTCATGTCAATCCATTTATCGGAACCGGTGGACACGGTCATACTTTTCCCGGCGCCTGTTTTCCTTTCGGAATGGTACAACTGAGCCCCGATACGAGGCTGGAAGGATGGGATGGCTGCTCTGCCTACCATTATGATGATGATACCATATACGGATTCAGTCACACCCACCTGAGTGGTACAGGAGTTTCGGATTATGGCGACGTGTTGCTGATGCCGCTGAGGGGAGAAAGCAGCCTGGTGAATTATGAATGGCGCTCACCTTTCAGCCATGAAAATGAAACGGCTTCTCCCGGTTATTACAGTGTCCTGCTTGATAAGCACGGGATCTTTGCGGAGTTGACCGCCACCCGGAGATGTGGTTTTCATCGTTATACCTTTCCTGAGGCTGGTGAAGCAGCACTGGTTCTGGACCTGAAGCACCGCGACGAAGTCATCGCGTCGTCAGTAAAATGGGTGAATGACTCCACGCTTTGCGGCAGCCGGCGTTCCAGGGCTTGGGCCACGGACCAGCAATTGTTCTTCGCGATGGTTTTTTCGGTCCCGGTGCAGGAGATGCTGGTCAGCAGCGACGAGGGAAAGCCCGCGAAGAAAAAGTCAGCCAGGGGAAGCAATCTGAAGGTTCTGCTGAAGTTCGGGACTCTTGAGGATTACCGGCTCCTGGTTAAAGTCGGCATTTCATCCGTGAGTGAAGATGGGGCCCTTCAAAACCTCAGGGCAGAAATCCCCTCTATGGATTTTCCCACGGTGCTCGATAAAGCGGTACAGGCCTGGGATTTGGAACTGGGAAAAATCCGCGTTGAAAATGCTGAGGGTGAATCCGTAAAAATCTTCTATTCAGCCTTATATCATGCTTTTCTGAACCCAAACCTCTTCTCCGATATTGATGGCAGGTACAGGGGAATGGACGGAAAAGTCCGGCAGGCTGAAGGCTGGGAACAATACACTGTATTTTCACTCTGGGATACCTACCGTGCCACCCATCCACTTTTTACCATCATCCAGCAGCAGCGTACCCGTGACTTTATTCAGACCTTTCTGGCTCAATACCGAGATGGGGGCCGGCTGCCGGTATGGGAACTCGCCGCCAACGAAACCGAATGCATGATTGGTTATCACTCGGTTTCTGTAATCGCCGACGCCTATATCAAAGGGATACGCGGCTATGATTCTTCTCTGGCCCTGGAAGCCATGAAGCACAGCGCCATGCTGGACCACTTCGGCCTCAACGCATATAAAAGTAAGGGATATATATCATCTGAGGATATGGCTGAATCCGTCAGCCGTACGCTTGAATATGCTTACGATGACTGGTGTATCGCGCAGGTGGCCAAAAGTCTGGCGAGGGAAAACGACTATCGTGAATTTGCCATGCGCTCACAAAACTGGAAAAATCTATTCGATCCGGAAACCGGCTTCTTCAGGGCAAGATTCAACGGAGGCTTTGTTGAACCTTTCGATCCTTCGGAAGTCAACAATCATTTCACTGAGGCCAACGCATGGCAATACAGTAATTATGTCCCGCATGATATAGGAACCTGGACTACGTATCTCGGAGGCAGAGAACGTATGGCGGATTTTCTTGACAAATTGTTTACCGCTGATCCCAAAACGAGCGGAAGGGAACAAGCTGATATCACAGGACTGATCGGGCAATACGCCCATGGCAACGAACCCAGTCACCACATGTCCTATCTATATGTTTACGCGGGGCAGGCCTGGAAAACACAGGAGCTTGTCAGCAGGATCAGACGTGAAATGTACAGCAATAAACCGGACGGATTGTGCGGCAATGAGGATTGCGGTCAAATGTCAGCCTGGTATGTGATGAGCGCGTTGGGCTTTTACCCTGTTTGTCCGGGGTCAGACCTCTACATCATCGGTTCTCCCGAGTTCAGAAGCTGCATCATCAGTCTTGAAAACGGCCGTGAATTCAGGGTAAACGCAGAAAATGCGGATGCTGCAAATCCCTACATTCAATCGGCCATGCTCAACGGTGAGGTTCTGGAACGAGCATGGATCAGGCATCAGGAGATTATGGAGGGCGGAGAATTGCTTCTCGTGATGGGTGCTGAACCTAACAAGACATGGGGTTGCCGGGAGGATCTTTTGCCCCGATCAGAGGTCAGCGATTACCCGATCAGTCCCGTTCCTTATGTTACAAAAGGCACGCGGGTAATCAGCGACGGTGCCCGCATCGGTCTTGCCTGCAGTGCTGCCGGTGCCGGGATTCACTATACGACTGATGGCACTGAACCCAATGCTTCTTCGGCGCTTTACACCGAGCCCGTTCAGGCCTCCGGGGATCTGATTCTGAAAGCCATAGCATCCGTTGCAGATGAAGGGGTGAGTCCAAGCAAGGTGATGACCTCTGTTTTTACCGGTAAGACTGGAGGACCACGCATCGTCAGGATAGCCCATCCTTATGCTCCCCAGTATGCAGCCGGCGGGGAACAGGCACTGACCGACGGCATCCGCGGAGGTGAGGATTACCGGACGGGCGCCTGGCAGGGCTATGAGGGTGTGGATATGGACGTGGTGATCGACCTCGGCAGTATGCAGGAGCCGGTCTCTGTTACGATCCGTTTCCTTCAGGATCAAAGATCCTGGATCTTCATGCCCCTTTCTGTTGAATTTTATTGCTCAGATGACGGAGAACAATATACTTTTGCAGGAAAAGTTCAGAATAAGCTTCCTGTCACAAAGGAGGGAAGTATCAGAAATGATTTCAGTCAGAAGATCAAAAAAGGTCCCGTACGTTTTATCAGGGTGGTGGGCAAATCGGGATTGGTATGCCCTGCAGGACATCCCGGTGCCGGTAAACCATCATGGATCTTTGCTGACGAAATCACTATTGAACTGAAGTAAAGACGAGTTATGATCAGGTATTCACTTATCATTCTTACATTACTCTTCTCCGCATCTGGCATCAGAGGCCAGGTATCCATTATCCCCTACCCGGCCTCCCTGGAAGTCAGAACAGGGGTTTTCAAAATAAATGAGCAGACCAGAATCCTCTACAGTCCGCATGAAGGCATGGAGGCCAATGCGCTCTATCTGGCAGACATCCTTCGAAAAACCACTTCCTATCCTTTGGTTTGTACTGAATGGAACGGCAGTGATAGTATTAATTCAATCCTGCTCCGGTTTGGAACAGGCTACGGTGAAGGTCAGCAGGAATCCTACAGACTGGAGATCAGCAGCCTCTGTGCGGTCATCACGGCAGAGACACCGGCAGGCATTTTTTACGGGATACAAAGTCTGCGACAACTGATGCCTGCAGGTGCTGAAAATCCTCAGGCCGAAGAACGCGCATCATGGGATCTCCCGGCTGTGGTTATCGCCGACCGGCCTGCATTTGGCTGGAGGGGAATGCTGCTGGACTGTTCGCGGCATTTCATGGATAAAGAGTTCATTAAAAGATATCTCGATCTTTTAGCTTACTACAAAATGAACCGCTTCCACTGGCACCTGACCGACGATCAGGGCTGGAGGATTGAAATCAGGAAGTACCCAAAACTGACGGAGGTGGGAGCCTGGAGAAAAGAGGCTGATGGAAGCAAATACGGAGGTTATTACACCCAGGCTGATATCAGAGAAATCGTTCAGTATGCCGCGGAGCGGCATATAATGGTCATTCCGGAAATAGAAATGCCGGGGCACTCGGTGGCAGCGCTCGCGGCTTACCCCGCCTATAGTTGCACAGGAGGACCATTCAAAGTGGAAACCCGCTGGGGTGTTTTTAAAGACATTTATTGTGCTGGGAACGACAGTACCTTCAGATTCCTGGAAAATGTTTTGAATGAAGTGATTCAGCTCTTCCCTGCCCCGTATATTCATATCGGGGGGGACGAAGCCCCGCATTACCGGTGGAACAATTGCAGGAAATGTCAGTCGAGGATGAAGAAAGAAGGTATCGCAGATGCTTCAGGTCTTCAGAGTTACTTCATCCGGAGGATCGATACTTATCTTCAGTCGAAGAAAAGGCGTATGATCGGTTGGGACGAAATTCTTGACGGAGGTCTGGCGCCGGGTGCCACGGTGCAGTCGTGGAGGGGTTTCGAAGGCGCTCTGAAAGCAGCACGCTCAGGTCACGATGCCATTGTATCCCCGACATCGCATGCCTATTTTGATTATCCGGTCAAGACCACACCAATCGAAAAGGTTTACAGCTTTGATCCCGTGCCCGACTCACTGGAGCCGGAGTTCAGAAAGCACATCCTTGGCGGGGAATGCAATATGTGGACAGAGCATGCTCCTCAGGAGCTGGTTGACAGTAAGGTTTTCCCCAGGCTGACAGCTATGGCGGAAGTCTTGTGGACTTATCCCTCAGAAAGGGATATTCAGGGTTTTCTTTCACGGCTGGCCTCTCATTACACGAGGCTGGATGCCATGGGTGTGAAATACGGCTATGAACGCAATCCGGTTAGCATCAGCAGTGCTTTCAATGAGCAGGAAAATGCTTTTTATGTCGCTATGACCCCCGGACAGAAGGATATCGAACTTTATTACACCACTGACGGGAATGAGCCGGGATGGAAATCCACCGTTTACCGCTCGCCGTTCATTCTGCGCAATACGGCCACGGTAAAAGTGAAAATACAAAGGAATTCTGTCTTTGAAAATGAGGTGTACACCCGAAGTTTTGTCCGCCACCTGGGAATCGGTAAGCGCATTAGTCTGCAACACCCTTACAGTAAAAGCTATCCGGCAGCGGGTGACAAATCATTGCTGGATGGTTGCAGGGGAACTAAGGATTTCAGGGACGGACTCTGGCAGGGCTATCATAAGGAAGATATGGATGCCATTATCTGGCTGGGCGATAAAGTTCCTGTGAAGAAAGTAAGCGTGGGATTTCTCCAGAATGTGCCTTCATGGATCTTCTTCCCGGAATTTGTTCAGCTGAGTATTTCTGAGAACGGAAAAGATTTCACTCCTTTGTCACAGTTATCCAAGATGGATCAGCCCAACGACGACATTACACGGATACAGGATTATGTTTTTGAGAACCTTGAGCCTTTTGAAGCACGCTACCTGAGGATACGGGCAAAGAATATCGGCTATTGTCCGGAATGGCATGATGGAGCCGGCGGAGAAGCCTGGCTGTTTATCGACGAAATTATCATTGAATAGTAATTACAGCATGGAAGACATTGTACTGGGCATTGATATTGGCGGAACCAATACCAAGTTTGGCTGGGTGGACCGTAAGGGGCGCATCCTTGTGCAGGCAAACCTTGAAACTCCTATGTATCCTACCTTTGATGACCTGATCAGGGATGTACACAGCACTGCGCTGCAGATCCTCCCTTCGATGAAAGCGGGCTACAGGGCACGGGCTGTGGGGATTGGCGCACCAAACGGAAACTACTATAAGGGAA
>CALGYY010000095.1 GCA_937934705.1 uncultured Bacteroidota bacterium | reverse complement strand
GAGCGGTCTGACATTTTGCGGTTCACGAAACCGGCCCAGAAATCCTTGGTAAATGAAGAACTGGAGATCAGCACCAGTGAAGCCAGGGTGGACATGGATGCAGCAAGGATCAGCAGGAGAATGATCACGGCAAGTGAAGGCGGAATCACTGAGGTCAGCATTTCAGGCATCAGCCGGTCAAATACCGGTTTTCCGTCCTGAAATACCTGCGGCGTAGTCTCCGGCGACATGAATATCCTGTTCGTGGAGCCCACATAATAAGCCACACCTCCGATCAGCACAGCAAAAAAAGTAGATGCTACAGCACCGATCTTCACGGTACGTTTATCCTTAACCGCATAGAACTTCTGGACCAGCTGAGGCATGGCAAAGGGCGCAACGCTGGTCAGGAATACCAGGCAGAACAGGGGCCACCAGCCCGGAGGGCCGATGATTTCCGTTAATCCGGGGTTTACTGCATTGAGACCATCAGAAATATTTCCGAAACCGCCACCTGCTTTCACTGTGAAAACCATCAGAATGATGACGCCGATCACCATAATGATTCCGAAAAGCATATCGATCAGGGCCATGGATTTATAGCCTCCCAGCACAATATAGATCGCTGTGAAACTGCCCATGAAAACGAGTGCCCATCCGTAATCAATCCCGAATGAGACCGTAAACAGATAGGAAAGTCCCATAAAAACTGCCGCTGAGTAGGGCACCATGAAGATGAAGATAACGATGGAGGCCAGCAGTTTAAACAGCTTTGATCCATACCGCTTTTCGAGGAACTCGCTCATGGTTTGCACGCCCATTTCTACAGATACTTTTTTTACACGCCATCCCATGATCAGCCATACTGCCAGAACGCCCACCATTGCATTAAAGAAGGCCACCCAGAGACCGGATAAGCCAAAATCCCAACCGATCTTCCCCGCAAATCCGATGAACAACACTGCGCTGAAATAGGCGGTTCCGTAAGAAAAGGCCGACATCCAGGGCCCCACATTTCCGCCGCCCAGCAGGAAATCATTTACCGATTTGGTCTTACGGAAACTGATCACACCGATCACCAGGATCATCAGTGCATACAAACCCAGAACAATGATCTTAACAAGCATGTTATCTATATTTTTTTATAAATTTTCTTTAAAATAGCACTATTTACAGATTCTGATTCTGGCATCCACTGCTGTTACTTTATCGCCCTTGCCCAGCAATGGATTCAGATCCATTTCAGCGATTTCGGGTGCAGTTTTCAGTAGGGCTGAAAGTTTCACGATGATGTCAGCAAACTTTTCCGGGTCAGCCCCCTCCTGCCCCCTGACACCTTCGAGTATACGGTAGCTCTTGAGGGAACGGATCATCGCCTGGGCTTCATCGTGACCTACGGGTACCAGGCCAGCGCTGACATCTTTCAGGACTTCAATGAAAATCCCGCCCATGCCACACATGATCATATGACCAAATTTGTCATCCCGGGATGCTCCGGCAAACAATTCTATTCCCGACAACATGGGTTGCAGGAGGATGGCTGTGGTTTCAGGGATGGTTATCATCCGTTCAAATTCTTTTTCCACTGTCGCAGCATCCTTTACATTGAGCACAACGCCACCTACATCTGATTTGTGGACGGGCCCCACAACCTTCATTACTATGGGAAATCCCAGTTCTGTTGCCGCTTTCACGGCATCCTCCGCCTTGCTTACAACGGCTTCACCTGCTCTTGGAATGCCTGCGGCATCAAGCAGGCTGACGACTTCCTCCGGCATGAGGTAGCCCTCTTTTGCAGCGTCAACAACTCTTCTTATGGCGGCAGTATCGACAGATGGCTGAACGATGTTTTCGGGCTGAGGTTCTGCTGTTTTCATCACCCTCGACAGGGCATTTCCCAGCACGACCTCATCGGGGAAATTGATCCGCCCTTTACTGATGAACTCTGCGACTTCCTCTTTGGCCGTAAGCGTGGATGGTAAGACCGGAAAAATGGGTTTGCGGCAGGTCCGCATTTTTTCATCCAGCACCTTATAAACGTCAAAAAGCGGAAAGAGTCCCGGAGTCCCGAAGATGACCGCCATGCCATCTATATGATCAAATTTCTTATCAGTATATTCGATAATGGTCCCGAGTTGCTCCGCAGTCCCCGTAGCCAGAAAATCAATGGGATTGGCCACTGAAGAACCCGGGAATAACAATCCCTCCAGCTCTTCTGCATCCGGGCCTTCAATATGTGGAACCTGCATCCCGCCATGCGACAGAGCATCGGTGAGCATTACCGCTGGCCCACCGGCGTGGGTGATCACCGCGATATTTTTTCCGGACAGACGCGGATGCATAAAAACGGAGGCGACCGCGATCAGGTCTTCCCTTCCGTAGCATCTGACGATTCCTGCTTTTCTGAAGAGGGCATCTACGGCGGTATCCGGACTGGCCAGTGCACCGGTATGTGAAGAGGCTGCGCGGCTCCCGGCTTCTGAGGATCCGGCCTTAATCGCTGCAATTCTGCAGCCTTTGCGGATCAGAGAGGATGCGTGTTTCAGCAGGAGATCAGGTTTCCTGATATTTTCCACGTACACGAGCTTCACAGGAGCACTGTCAGCAGGATCATACACCTCATCGAGATGGGCCAGGATTTCCTCCACACCCATCTGTGCACTGTTTCCCACGCTGAAGACATTGGCAAAGGTCAATCCTTTCGGAATACCTGCTTCCATAATGAAGCAGGCCGTTGCCCCGGAACCGCTGATAAAGTCACATCCTTTCGGATCAAGTTTCGGGATCGGGTACGTAAATATGCTGTGATGGTAAGGTGTTAATATACCCACACAATTGGGGCCGATCAATGCTCCGTTCACGCTGTTCACCAGCTCCACCACTTTTTGTTCAAGCTTTCTTCCTTCTTCACTTTCTTCACTGAAACCTGCCGAGAGGATAATAAAGGCCCTCGTCCCCTTTTCACGTATTAACACTTCAACGGTTTCGGGGATAAACTTTGCCGCGATGGCTAACACTGCAAGGTCAGTCACCGGCAAATCTGCGGCAGAAGCAAATGAGGGGATGCCCTGAATTTCCGTTTCCTTGGGGTTTACCACATAGAGCTGGCCCTGAAAGCCCCCATCCACAATATTTTTCAGAATCTTTCCGCCGGGTTTGCTGATATCATTTGATGCGCCGACCACCACAATGTGATCCGGCCTGATTAATTGCCTGTTGATCATGAACTCTGATTTTGAGTAAAATGCTGTATTACCTGAAATTGATGAAGCGCTAAAGTAAGCAAAGTTTCATTTTCTGATCATCCGGAAAAAAAATTTTCAGCCCGGCGCAGGTTTTTTGTCAAAGGGCTGTCTAATGCTTTAAACTTTTTATTTATGCCCTGCTCCGGGATCCGTAAAAAACTCATTTTCCTCCTTGATCATGAACTGAACAGGGAAGAAGAACAAGAAATCAGGAACCATATCCGGGAATGTAAAGAATGCAGTCAGTCCTACGAATTGCTGAAGGCAGCCTACACCGGAATTCAGGATCTTAAAGTGAACAACCCTGACCCTTACCTGATCGCCAGAACTGAAGAACGCATTTTCAATCTTTCGGGGAATGATTTACCAAAGCAGGCTGCAGCCTTTCGTTTGAAGCCTCTTCTGCTTGCAGCGGCCGTTTTTACGTTGCTGATTGCAGCATCAGTAGCCGTTCTCAATCTCAGCTCTTCCGGAAAAACTGAAAATGGAAGCGATGCCCTGATCATGGTTGCCGGGCAATACCAGATGGGCAACGAGAGCCAGGATATTATGGAAAGCTATTATCTAACCGAAGAATAATTATATGTCGAGACCCTCCCATCAAAAATGGCTGACGATTGTGCTGATCGTTCTGATCGCCGTTAACGTTGCAGCACTGGTACACTTCTTCTTTTTTTCTTCGTCATGCATGACGGATCGTCCTAAAGACAAAGACCGGCACTACCGGGCCGGGGATTACATCAGGCAGGAACTTGGACTTAGTGATGAGCAGAATGAAAAAATGGAGACCCTGCGCCGGACACATTCAGATACGATATTACTGACTGCAGGAAAAATGCGTGAAAAGCGCAATTTCCTGAGCATGGAAATGATGAAGGAACATCCGGACACCCTTCTGTTATTTCAGACCTGTGATGAGATCGGCGATCTGTATGCTGAGATCCGCAAACTCAACGTCATTCATTACTGGAAGATGAAGCAGATTTGCGACCCAGGTCAGAAGAAAAAGCTGGATACATTGTTTAAGGGTGTATTCTGCTGTGACGATCCGCTGTCGGGGAAATATAAAAAACATAAGAAGCACGGATGTAATACCACCCATGCCGGCCACCCTTGCGCCAATAATTAATGTTAAACCATAAAAACCAAAAAAGATGAAGAAGATGAAATCCATCCTCAGCCTGGCTATGGCTGTATTATTTGTTGCCGGAATGCACATGACTCTTCAGGCACAGAACAAAGCCTGCTGCGATAAAAGCGGCAAAGGACAAAGCTGTCAGCAGGACGGCAAATCCTGCAAAATCCCTGATCTGACAAAAGATCAGCAGAAACAGATCGACGAGCTGAAAACGGCTCTGATTAAAGACAGGATCTCGTTCAAGAACCAGATCGAAGAAAAGAAGGCCCACCTGAAGACCCTGGCTATGGCTGATCAGGCTGACATGAATGCCATCAACAAAACTGTGGATGAACTCTATGCCCTGAAAGCGGAGTTTGCAAAAAAGAAGGAAGCCCATATTCAGGCTGTCCGCAAGATCCTGAACGACGAGCAAAGGCTGTACTTCGACCTGAAGCACTCCAAGATGGGCGGGCATGGCGATGGTAACTGCGGTCATACATCAGATTGCTGCCCGCAAAAAGGCAGCGGATGTCAGCAGCAAAGCGGACAGGGTTGTGGTTCCGGAGCTGGTAAGGGTTGCGGACAGCACCAGCAGGGATCAGGCGACGGTAAAGGTTGCGGACAGCACCAGCAGGGATCAGGTGATGGCAAAGGTTGCGGACAGCACCAGCAGGGATCAGGAAACGGCAAAGGTTGTGGACAGAAGACTGATACAAAATAATTATCTGCAGGGCATGAATAAGAATGAGTTATTGTTTGAAAGCCGGAGTCCTTACGGATTTGAAGAAACCATTGAGAGGCTCACCGGAGCTATAGAAAAGAAGGGCTGGAGAATGCCAGCCCTTCATGATTTGCAACAAACCCTTAAGAATTTCGGGAAAGAAGTCTTACCGGTCAAGGTGTTTGAAATCTGTCACCCGGCGCACAGCGGGCGCATCCTTGAGCGGGATGCAGAGCGTATCGTTTCTTCCCTGATGCCTTGCAGGATCTCTGTTTTTGAGAGGTCCGACGGCTTCACATATATTTCCCGGCTGAATGCAGGGATGATGTCATCGCACTTCGGAGGACTGATAGAGGAGGTGATGCAGGATGCCACCAGTGAAGTGGAGGAAATTATAAGCATGGCCCTGATTTAAGCAGGGGTACACAATAATAACGATTACGGAATTTCTGTTATGATCAGAGGGAAGTTTATCATCAGTATTATCATCACGGTTTTATTCACGGTTTCAGCCGTCCTGCCTTTAAAGGCACAACCCGGCAACCGGCAGCAAAACACAAGCGGCAGCGGTATTATCATTGGCACCGTGAAGGATTCGAAGACCAGGGAAGGGATAGAATACGCCAATGTGGTTCTATACCGCTCGAAGGATTCCAGCATGGTGAACGGAACAGTCACGGACAAAAAGGGCCATTACCGTTTTGAGAAGCTGACTAACGGATCGTATTACCTGAAGGTGAACTTCATCGGCTTCAAGCTATTCGTATCGCAGACCCTGGAAATCACACCCGAAATTGCAGTCAAGGATGCGGGTGAAGTGCAGCTCTCGCCCACCAGCACTAATCTTGAAGGCGTGGAAATCAGTGCCCAGAAAGAACAGATGGAATTCAATCTTGACAAAAAGGTGATCAATGTCGATAAAAATGCAGTATTGGCAGGGGGTACGGCTATAGATATCATGCAGACCATTCCCAGTGTGAATGTGGATGTTGAGGGAACGGTCAGTCTCAGGGGAAGCTCCAATGTGACCATACTCATCGACGGACGTCCCTCTGGTTTCACCAGCCTCGACCAGATTCCTGCATCCATGATCGACAGGGTGGAGATAGTAACGAATCCCAGTGCCCGTTACGATCCTGAGGGAATGTCGGGGATCATCAATATTGTATTGAAAAAGAAAAAGGAACCCGGTTACAACGGAATGGCCAGCTTTAACATCGGCACCCTGGATAAATATAACGGCAGTATCAATCTCAATTACCGTTATAACCGTATCAATATTTTCGGGAGCTATGATTTGCGCTACTTCCGGATGAAAGGGTTCACGGACAATTATCGCGAAAGCTGGTATGGCGATACGGTTTCCGTGCTGGAGCAGAACACGGACTTCAGGCGGAGGGGAGGCTTCCACAATGCCAAAGCCGGTATTGACTATTTCATCAACGATTTCCACACACTGTCGCTGACAGGTTCTTACAGCAATAGGAACTTCATCACGTTTGACCGTTTTGAGAACAGTTCTTTTGATGGGGCGGATATGCTCAGCGACTATTATGAGCGCTACAATGACGGGAATACCGGTGGTGACGGTTATGATGTAGCGCTTAACTACAAGAAGACGTTTGAGCAGAAGAATAGGGAATGGACCATCGATGCTTATTACCAGAGAGGAAACAGGGGAAACACCTATCTGATGACAGAACAGGCTTTTTTCACTGATCTGACCCCTTATGGTTCTGAGAGCAGACAGAACAGCAACACGGATAATATCAGTCAGGATGCGGCTTTTCAGACAGACTACGTACATCCTGTCGGCAAAGGTCGAATAGAAACAGGTTACAAATGGACCTGGAACAACAGCGATCAGGATTACCGCATGGATATTTATAATCCGGATGCCCTGGTTTGGGTGACAGATGATGCGGTCAGCAATCACTTCATATACGATCGCCAGATCCATTCGGCTTATCTCATATACAGCAACAGCATCCGGAAATTTCAGTACCAGGCGGGAATTCGTCTGGAGGAGATGCTGGCAACAGCAGATCAAAAAACGATCGGGGAAGTCTACAAAACGGACCGCTTCGATATCTTCCCCAGCGTTCATCTTAAGTACCGGTTCAGCGATGCACATTCGGTCATGATGAGCTACAGCCGCAGGGTAAACCGGCCCCGGACCAGCAACCTGAATCCCTTCACGGATTATTCTGATCCTTTTAATCTTTCGACGGGTAACCCTTACCTGAAGCCCGAATACATTGATGCCGGAGAGGCCGGATATGATTTCAGTAAAAAGGGTACGAATATCACAACAACTGTTTTTTACCGGCACGTGGGAGGCATCATTTCGCGCATCATGACCATAGACAGCACAGGTGTTTCACGGTCAGTTTTCGAAAACCTGAGCAGCAGTGACTCTTATGGACTGGAGTTGATTTATGCCCAGAAACTGTTCAAATGGTGGAAATTCAACCTGAACGGCAGTCTGTTCCATCTTGCTTACAGCGGTGATAATGTGAGTGATGAATCCCGCAGCAGCACTTCATGGAATGCAAAATTCAACTCCTCGTGGACCCCGATGAAAGATTTTGACATACAGTTCACTTTCAATTACACATCTCCGGTGGTTACCGCTTCAGGAGGCGGAGAACGCTTTTTTATGTCAGGCGGCAGTCAGGGAAGAACCAGGGAGAATTACTGGGCTGATCTTGGCCTCAAGAAGGATTTCCTGAAGGGAACACTTGGGGTGAGCCTGCGTGTAAGCGATATTTTCAAGACCATACGCTTTGACATGGAAAGCTTTGGTGATAACTATTACTCTTATACAGAGCGGAGAAGAGAGAGCCGTGTTATTTATCTTGGTGTTTCCTATAAGATCAACGGGGGAATACGCAGCAAAAACAAGAAACCGATCATCAACAATGATGATATAGAGTTCTGATTCAGCCGGAAAATCATTAAGCGCTTTTCTTCTCTTCATGTATGAAGGGAAGGAGGTTTAGCTTTCTCAGCCGGGGTGCGAGACCTGCTGTAATTCCGGCGATGAAAAGGGTCATGCTGCCTCCGAAGATCACGCTGGGGATCAGGCCTAACAGGCGGGCGGCGAGTCCGGATTCAAAGGATCCGATCTCATTGGATGAGCCGACAAAAATACTGTTGACAGAAGAAACCCTTCCCCTCATTTCGTCAGGTGTCAGCAGCTGAAGTGTTGTGGCGCGGACCACCACGCTCATATTGTCGAACATGCCGCTCATGACCAGAAGCAGCAGGCTCAGAAGGAAATCTTTACTGATGGCAAAAAGCGCGATACTCAGCCCGAAGCCGCAGATTCCGATGAAAAGTGTTTTCCCGGCATACCTCAGGGGCGGCCGCCAGGCAAGGATAAGCGACATCACCACGGCACCGAAGGCGGGTGCTGCCCGAAGGAATCCGAGCCCTTTGGGCCCGACCATCAGTACTTCTGCCGCGAAAACGGGCAGCAGGATCACCGCTCCTCCGAAAAGAATGGCAAACATATCCAGCGACATCGCCCCCAGGATGACCTGGTTCCTGAAAACGAACCTAAGACCTTCTTTCAGGCTGGTCATCAAACCCTGTTTGCGCGATGAATCCGGCAATGGCCTGCCTTTTACCGTAAAGAGGAAAGTCATCACGATCAGCATTCCGATCACAACGGCGGCATAGGCCGCGTTAATCCCGAAGAAACCATAGATCAGTCCGCCTGTGGCCGGACCCGTCACGGCAGCAATATGCCATACGGTACTGTTCCAGGTGGATGAATTGGCATAGAGGTGACGCGGCACGATCTGGGCGATAAAGGCGTGTACGGACGGGAACAGGAAACCCCTGGCGATTCCGGTGAAGAAGATGATACCGTAAATAGGGATGACGCCCAGCCACAGGAATACATCTGAAAAGCGGTAACTCAGGATAAACAGTGCAAATGCGGCCAAAAGGTATGCTGATGCGGTGATCATGATCACCTTCCTGCGGGGGAAGCTGTCGGCCACGTGACCGGCAAACAAAGCAACGGTCAGGAAAGGAATGGCCTCAGCCAGACCGATCAGTCCGAGTGAGAAAGCATCTTTGGTGTATTCATAGACCTGCCACCCCACAACTACGCTCTGCATTTGAATGGAAAAGGTCAGAAAGAAACGGGCCGCTGTAAAAAAGCGGTAATCGCGTATACCCCAAACTGCAAAAGCACCCTTCGCCCCCATCCAATCTTATTTTCAGGTTTATGGTATTTGCATGATTCCTATAATTTCCTCGCTCATGAAGGCCCCGCCCGGATATATATTCGTATAATCAAAATTCAACCATACGTTATTCCACTCATCGAGGTGATAGTAAATCCTGTCGCCCAGTGATTCCTTAAAAAACAAGCGGTTCTTGACCAGGTCGATGATCACAGGAAGGTCTTCAAAAGTACAGACCTTGACTTCGGGATAGAGGTGTCTCGGAGTCCTCACCAGCCTGACTTCCCCCCCGATGGATTTGATACAGGCTGCCATCAGTATAGAATAATCATCGCAGTCGCCCGACATCAGTGTCATGGATTCCGATGCTTTGGCGTAATATTCTTCCCATTTGGGATCCTGGATATACTTCCATGAGCTCATGACCCTGAACACGCTGAAGTACTGAACCACATGACGGTAGTTCAGGTCATAACTCTCTTTAGTGAAGAACTTCTTTGCACTGCGCACCGCGAAATCGCGCACTTCCGGGTTTTGATAATCGATTGCCGCTATGATGCGCTCAGCATCGGGGATATTTGTTTTGGTCTCCCCCAGAACTGCGATGCGTACAGGATTGGATCCGATATAAGTGATCAGGTCACGGTATTTGTGGTAGACATCTGTGAATCCGAATCCACCGGTTATTTGACCAACGATCATGATCAGGATTGTGACCGCTGTAGCTCCGTAAAGAAAGTACCTGATAAAATAGGCTGCCACCCTGAGAATCGTGAAAAGCAAAGCGATGGTGAGAACATGGTCAATACGCACCCCGCCTATGATCACATCGGGAATATAGCGGTAAAGGATGATAAAAAGGGGAACAGTAAGCAGTGCGGCAATAATTGTGAGGACGAAGCTTGACATGATCCGCCTGCTGTCGTCGAGCAACTCCTTGCCGGGCGACTTTTCAGCGTTGTCAGACGCTTTCCTGTGCCTTAAGCTCCAATGCATGGACAAATTTACATGAAAAAAGAGCAAGCCCTGAACAGGAAGATCAACCTTTGGGCTCGGGATTCTTGTCGAGGAATTCCTTCAGGTATTTATCCGTTGTGGGTGAGACCTGGGTTCCGACAGGGTAAGCCACATTAGTCAGCGGGTGCACCACCTGCAGATTGATATACTCTGCTTTTTTTGTTGTGGGATTGGCGCGTTGGATTCCTTTTACAGCAGCGGTTTGCCAGACTGTCTTAAAACTTTTGGCCTCGGTCATCGCCATTTTCAGCGTGTAGACGTTCCCTTCAATGGTCACCTCATAGGTCTGCTTATCTGCATTGTAATTACTCAGTAACGCAATTTTCAGGTTAACGTATTTGTAGGTAGCAAGCATATTATCCTGTTGGCTCGCCACCTGCTCTACCTGTTTCAGCGCATCTTCCTTCATGCACTCTTTTTTCATTTCCACCTTAAACTTCTCATACTCACCCAGCCGCTTTTTATACTGTTCGGTGGTTTCAAATTCTCCTTTCGGCTCAATAAGCTGGCTGTGAACCTTCATTTTCTCCTCTATGCATTTGCGGTATTTCAGATCGCTGACATCCCAGATCATGATGAGGTTGTCTTCGGCGGCTGTGGCCAGCATATTTCCGTCGGGACTGAAGCACAAATGAGAGATTTGCCTTGAATGCCCTTTCACGCTGCCGACAATTTTCTTTTCCACCAGGTCGAACAGGTAGGCGTTGTTATCCTTTCCTGCAATAGCCACGGTTTTATTATCACTGTTCAGGTCCATGCAGTTGGCCCCGGCAATGATCTTGGTGAAAGTTTGCTGCAAAGCGAATGTGTTAGCGTCCCACACTTTAAGCGTTCCTTCCTCGCCGAGTGTCAGCAGCATCTTTCCGTCATCACTGAACACCACAGCCGGCGCATTATTAATATGGGCATAAAGGGATTTAATCAAAGCACCATTGGAGGCATCCCATATTTTGATCACACCGGTGGAAGAATTGCTGGCTACCATTTTTCCGTTCGGACTGAAGACAGCCATATGAATATCCCCGGTATGTCCGGCAAGGCGTGCTTTAAAGTTCAGGCTAACGGCATCCCAGAGTTTGATTGTGTCATCACCAGCTGTCACCAGCGTACGTCCGTCGGGACTATAGCCTACAAAGTCCACTTTACTGGGATGTGCCATGAAGCTCTTCTGCTTCTCACCTGTAATGGTACTGTATACATTCACTGAGGGCGCCCAGCTTCCGCAGGCGATGCTTTTCATATCGTTGCTCAGCGCCGCACTGAAGACCACACTTTTTCCGGTTTCGATAATCTTTGTGGTTTCCCCGCCCACCGGGTTCCACATCCGGATGGTTTTGTCCCAGCTGCTGCTAACCAATACCCTCCCGTTTACGGAAAAACCGATAGACGAAATTGTATTCTGGTGACCGCTGAGTGTTTTCAGCAATCGTTGGGCTTGAGAACAGGGGATGATAAAAAGGATGGGCAAAAACAAAAGCAAGACTCGTTTCATGAAGAATTCCGGTTTTTTATGTTGATTTCAAAAGATCGCAGCAATGAAAATAATAGCAAAACCAGGCTTGGTTACAAAAGAAGTTTGAAAAGATATTAACAATGGCTTAGGAAGTCAGCTCTGAAGCCGATTTCAATTCCCTGAAATTGATCCCGCTGGGAACCTTAAAACGGTCCGGCGGAATAGGCACATTTTCCTCAATCTTAACCGCTTTCATTTCCACTTTCTGCCCCCTGGCAACGGTCTCAGTCCGCAAAGCAATGCCTTTCCAGATAACATAAGTGCCTTTGATGCCAGAAGCTTCAGCATTCAGTGAATACACCACGCAATTGCGCCCCAGAACCACTTCACTGCCCTCCTCTTTGATCTGAAGCTCCTTTTTCAACTCATCAGTCAGCTTGTTGAAATTGATATTGTCAGGACTTTTGACATCCATCGGAAAACGGCTTCCGGTCATGCTTTCAGGATCCCAGGAATGCACCCAGGCCGAATCTGAAATGGTGATATTGTTGACTTCTTTACCCAGCATATTGAAGTGGATCTCCGTCCGGGTGTCTTTGCCATAATTGTCGAAATAGATCACCACATCCTGCTTCATCAGCAACATACTGGCCTCATACGTGATGATCCCTGATTTCATACCGAAGCGGGCATCTGCGGGCATGTTGGGATCTTCTTTGTCTTCAACTGTGACCACATCCTGCTGTTCTGTACTGCCTGAACAGGCTGCCAGGGTAAAACCGGCAAGTAAAAGCAATAAATAAAGTGCTTTTTTCATCTTATCTCTTGATTATCAATTTATTAACATTAATAATGATGAATGACCTGCAAAAATAGCACGTTTATGCTGATTGACAATTGTTAATGAAGCTTTAATTATCAAGATTTTCACGGTAGTTATCAACAAAGCGGATGATATCGGGGAAGAAAGCTGAGAAATCTTCACTGAAGCCTTCATAATGTTCCTTCAGGTCATCCACCGCGTTTTCCATGCCCGAATAGAAGGAGGCCCTCTTCGACATCCCCCTGAAGTAGCGTTCCATCATTTTAAGATCACGGTACGAATACAGCCAGTTGGAAGCCAGCATAAATGGCAATATCCGTTTGATTCTGGCGGGCAGGATCAGAAAATTGCTGAGCAGGATCTCGTAGGCAGATACGGTTACGTCGTACAAATCTTTAGCGGAGTACTTTTCCCATTGGGCGGCCAGGAAATGATCATAAAACATATCGACCACCACCCCGCTGAATTTATGATAGCGATGCCTGATCCTTTCTTTGCTTCTTTCCACCACGGGGTGTTCATCGGTAAAGACGTCGATTTTGCGGTGCAGGAGTATCCCCGCTTTCACCCCGGGCCGGAAGTTCTCATAATCGTTACCCTTGACACTGTCGGCAATCAGGTTACCCAGTATAGTATCACGTTCGTCGCCTGATAAATACAAATGTGCCAGAAAATTCATTGTTCCGGTTTCTTACGCATTTTAATTCTGGAGAATGACCTCCGTCCGCCTCAGTATTTCACCCATTTCTCCAGCTCTATCAACAGGGCGTCTCCCCTCAGATTCACCGCTATCACCTGTCCGTCAGGCGAGATCAGAAAATTGGAGGGTATCGCGCTGACCCGGTAATCCTTCACTGCAGAGGCGTCCCAGGCTTTCAGTTCACTGATATGGTATTTCCAGTCGAGATGATCCTGGAGGATGGCCAGTTTCCAGGCATCCCTGTTTTTGTCGAGAGACACACTGAAGACCTTAAAACCTTTGGCATTGTTAAGCTTCAGTTTACTGTATGTTTCGTATGCCTTGACCACCGTCGGATTCTCATGGCGGCAAGGTCCGCACCAGGAAGCCCAGAAATCCAGCAATACCAGGTAACCCTTCAGCGATGAGAGCCTGTATACTTTACCGTCAGGGTCCTCCCCTTCGACTTCAGGTGCGCTCTGCCCAACAGCAGGCCCTACCTGTGTATTTTCCTGAGCTGAGATGAGCTGAGGAAGTGCGAATAAACAGAATACAAGTATGAACGATCTCATGATCCCTGCGATTCAAAAAGATTCATTTGCTTTCCTGAATGTTTGTAATCATCGGGATTAAAGAGCTTGAGCTGGTTCTTTGAAACCGGCTCATCCTCAGCCACTTCTCCGCCATGCAGTTCGATATATTCGGAAAGGGCCACTTTGATCAGGCGATTCATGGTCGTCCCGTGAAACTGACAGTAGCGGTCAATTTTTCGTTTCTGCACATCCGTCATTTTCAACACAATCTTCCGGAAACGGATTTTGCGCTTCCTGACAGTACGGGCTTTCTTCTTTTTCTTGTCGAGGGCCATCGGCAGGATTTTGTGGCAAAAATAGAAAAAAAGAGGATGGTGGCCTGAATTAGGGGAAAAGGCCGTAAAATCGTTTCTCCCTATTGCCTGTCCAGTATCGCCTTCTGAAGGTTTTCTTTGGCTCTGTGAATCAGTGATTCCACGGATGAAAGAGAAATTTTCATGACCTGAGCAATCTCTTTGTAAGGGAGGTCCTCGAGTTTGTGCAGCACAAAAGCTACCCGCTGCCTTTCCGGAAGTGAGGCGATGGCTGAGCGGAGTATTTCCTTCAGCTCCTTGTTTTGCAAAGCGGTCACCGGATCAGGGTTCCGTTCATCAGGTATCCTCAGGCTGTGATCACTGCCATCTGGCAGGGCAGCCTTCTTCCTGAACCAGGGCCGTGACTTTTTGCTTTGTAAATGATTGAGGGCCTTATTCACTGAAATCCGGTAAATCCAGGTCGACAGACTGCTCTGTCCCCTGAATTGTGCGATTGAACGGTAAATTTCAATGAATACTTCCTGGCTCAGGTCCAGTGCATCGTCTTCATCCTGAACCAGTCCGTACAAGGTGTTGTAAATTTTGTCCTGAAAAGCTTCATAAAGCTGGTGAAAACTCTCCCTTTCTCCTTGCTGAAGCCTGGCAATAAATGTTGGATCCCCATTGAACATAGAGGCGCAAAGATAGCAAAACGGCCTGAAAGGTGAAGGAAATCGCATGAAGAGTTTTCGTATCTTTGTCAAAAGACCTTCACATGAAAACCACGCTTTTTCTGTTGCTGCTTGGCTGCACGATGATGATTTTCGCTCAGGATGCGGACATGCAGAGCAGCAGCGGGCCACTTCCCCCTGCAGGAGTTGATGCCACAGGACACGAGTCCGGCAGCAAAGCACTGATCACGGTCATCCCCGGCGTTCCTGCCTATCAATGGTACCGCGGGTGCGGACCCACTTCACTAGGGATGATCTTTGGCTATTACGACACCCATGGTTTCCCCGGCCTGATACCCGGCGACGCCTCAACGCAAACAGCGGCTGTGAATACGGCCATTGCCTCAACCGGACATTACAGTGACTACAGCCTGCCGCTGGATTACTATCCCAACCTCCTTTCTGATCTTTCTGAACCTCCTGCGGGTGATGAGCACAGTGATGATTGTATAGCTGATTTCATGCTGACTTCACGAAGTTCGGTGAGCAATTACTGGGGCTGGAGCTGGTCCAGCGGGATATGTCCCGCCTTTAATGCCTATCTGAACATGACGGGCCAGTATACCGGAAGCTGCAACAGTCTTGCAGCATCCGCCTTCAGCTTTTCGGATCTTCAGGCAGAGATCAACGCCAACCGTCCGCTGATGTTCCTGGTGGATACCGATGGTGACAACAGTACGGATCATTTTATTACCGTTGCCGGATGGCAGACTGATGCAGGTGTTGACTATTATGGTTGCTACCACACCTGGGATGCGAACATCCACTGGTATGAATACCGCGGCATGCAGAACGGTATCACCTGGGGCGTTTACCGGGTGTACCCGTTTACGGTCAGCACTATCGTTTCAGAACTCCCGGAGCATGAAATTCCTGTGAACTTCTCTGTCGCTCCGAATCCCGCGCAGGATATGATCATCCTGCGGTCGGACAGGCCGCTGGACGAGTCGCTGCAAATCATGCTTACAGATATCCGCGGAAGCTTACTTTTTGAAGTACAAGCAGAGTTCAATGCACAGCGCAGTCCGTATGAATGGCAGGTCAGGCTGCCGGCTTCACTGCCCGGCGGTGTATATCTGTTGCATCTGAGCCGGGGGGAGCAACGCAGTATCCTGAAGCTTTGCACAGCACCTTAGCAAAACAGGGCGGTGACCTTGCCGGCCGGGAAATTATCCCTATCTTTGCAAAACCACGGGGCTGAAAGGTTTTGACAGCAGGAAAGTGGGACTGTAAGCATGCCGGGCGTTGTGAGGCTGGCCCGTTAATCCCAGGACACAAGCCATAACAAATGGCAACGATTACAATTACGCGATCGCTGCTTAATTTTAGAAGTTAAGCATGATCTGCTCCCCGGGAAACTCTGCCTGGCGGTGTCCCGACCGGAGCATCACAAATGCCGGGATAAGCCGTGCGAAGTTCCGGCGCACGGATGAAAACCTCAGGGACTAAGGAAAGGATAGGTTGGCCTTTCACCGGTTCTTTCCCGACAAATAATGAAGGGATAAGCATGTAGAAAGCATTTTTGCTGCCTGTTTGGACGCGGGTTCGAACCCCGCCAGCTCCACAAGAGAGAGAGTGAGCGTGAGAGTGATGCTTGAGAAAGCAGCACCTTCCTGCTCACTCTCTCTTTTGTCACAAAACTCAATTTCAATGCTTTGCATTCAGCGGCCGCCGCTTTCTCCGGGACCGGAAAAGGTTTCCTTCATCATCACCGGTGAAGCGACATCCTCGAAACGGTAGCGGGCGGAGCTGCCATCGGCGTAACGGACGGAGATATAGGTCAGCCGGTAGCTCTCTACCGCCGGTGAATTGAATAGCTTCTCGGCAGAATATGAAGCCATGGCTCCGGGATTGATCCGTCCGGAATACTCAAGCTTGCGGCTGAATACCCCGCCCTGTTCACGAACCACTTCATTGTCGCGATTGAGGGGTATCACAATAAAACTGACCCCTGTAATCGCCTGTTCCCAGTTGTTTCTGAAGTAGAGACGGATACCCGAGAAAAGGCTGTTTTCGTGGGTCACATACACCTGATCAAGCTGAAACCTCATGTTTTTGTATACCTCCCACAGTGAATCGGGAACAATATATTTTAATCTATAATCTATATCATGTTCAGCCACCCATCCGTCGTCTCTGACACCATCAACAAAATAATAAACAGGCTGCATCATGACGGAAGAATCGTTTTCATTGCAACCCTCATCGTATGATTCCACCTCTGTGCCTTCGTCAATCCAGGTCAGCACCCTTCCCCTGTCGCAACTGTCGTAAACAGGCGTCCGTATGATGATAACCTCCGAATAAATGCTCGTTTGGCCGAACGCCGAAAGGCTGAATGCCATCAGGAATGGTATGATCGCCGGGTATTTCATTATGTTCTCGAACGACTGCAAAAACAGACGGCTTAATGTTCAGGGATTTCTGATACAAATATAATAATCATTCTGCCTTTTTCAACCAAGGCAGCACAATTGAGAAAATATAATCCATGAATGGTAAAAACTATTGTCATGTCCTCACATAATATTTTTACTTTTACCCCTCCTCTGTCTTACGGTAAGGGTATTACTAACAGAAATAAAATGCAGAAAGTTAAAACTTCGATTGAACAAATGGTGGGGATCATCACCCTGGATCACGACGAAAAAAGAAACTCGATGTCTATGGATATGCTCGCTGAGATCTCCGCGGCCTTCGGGGAAATGAAGAGCCAGGCAGTAAGAGCAATTGTATTACGGAGTAACAGCGGAGCGAAAGTGTGGTCTGCAGGACTTGACATCAGTGAATTGCCGGAACCGGGAAAGGATCCATTACCATTTGATCACCCGCTGGAGCGCGTTATGCGTCAGATCGAGAACTCGCCCGCCCCCGTTATTGCCATGGTGGAAGGCACGGTCTGGGGCGGAGGATGCGATATGGTATTCACCTGCGATATCCTGATCGGATCCCCGCTATGCAGTTTTGCCATTACGCCGGCAAAGATCGGAGTGGCCTACAATGCCGTTGGTCTGGGCCATTTTCTCAATATCGTATCGATGAACATCGCGAAAGAAATGTTCTTCACCGCGCAACCCATTACTTCTGATCGTGCCTATAATCTGGGCATCATCAATCATCTGATTCCCCTGGATGAACTGGAATCCTTCACGATGAAAATGGCTCACGATATCAGTCGGAACAGTCCGCTGGCGATTGCCGTTATAAAAGAGCAGTTAAACATTCTCGGAAAAGCCCGGTCCATGAATGCTGAAACCTTTGAACACCTTACCGAACTGCGGCGCAAAGCTTACAACAGTCAGGATTTTCTTGAAGGCAAGCGCAGTTTCCTCGAGAAGCGACCTCCTGTTTTCCGCGGAGAATAAAAAAAAGGCTGCTTACTCCCAGGCAGCCTTTTCTTTAAGTCGTATCAGGTCTATTCAACCTTAACAAGAATCTTAGATTCTGATTTCTGTCCGTCAAGGATGAGCGAATAGAAATAAGTACCAACACTCAGGTCCCCGTCGGCAATCTGAACGATGCCTTCACCTCTGTTGCTGATTGCAATCTCGCGGATTTTATTGCCACGTACATCGTTAATGACCAGCATTGCGTTCGTTACATCGTGCGAGATATAATAGGCAATTGAAGTTGCACCGCTGAAAGGATTGGGAGAATTCTGAAGAAGGTAATTCTTTCCCGATTCATTTTCCTTTGCGCCCACCAGTGCTTCAAGAGCAGTCACACGGGCTTCGAGATCAGCCAGCAGGGGAGCCAGGTCAACAGAGACAGATGCACCGTTTTCAATATCGATCTGCAGAACAGAACCGGTGAGTGTAGCTGCAACTAAATCCTGCTCGTCAGTATCTGTGTCGGCGGCAAAAGTATTCCACTGTGTTCCGTCATAATATTTAAAGTGGTAATCGGCTGTATCAACGTAGAATGTCCCTGCAGTAGGTGATGCCGGAACAAAGGACGGTGCCAGCTTCATACTTCCCTTCACTTCCAGTTTCTGCGAGGGATACCAGGTGCCGATTCCAACATTTCCGCTTGCCTGTACAGTGAGTGAACTTGTGGGAGCTCCGGGAGCGATGCGGAAAGGCAGCCGGGAACCACCGGTAACATCACGGACAAAAAAGTTCGCCTCATTTCCTGCAATATCCCAGGTCTGAGCAGTCCAGCCCATGGTAGCGTCCTGCTCCAGTCGCAAGGTTGGAGTATCTCCGCGCACAAGGTGAATATCCTCTGCCGGAGCGCTTGTTCTCAGACCGATATTCCCTGTTGTCCCTTCAACAAACAAGGAATAGTCCGGGGCGGCCGCTCTGACCATAAAAGGCAGCGTTCCGTTGGTTGAATCGCGGAAAGCCAGATAGCTGGGGCCTGCGTCCACACTCGAATTCGCTTCGATCATCCAGTCATTGGCGGGAAAGGTTCCCGTGCTGTTATCGTCGAAATAAAGACGGGTATTATTGGCCCGCATGACAATAGTCTTGAAAGGAAAAAGATAACCATCATACATACCGGTGCCAGCCCCCAAACCACCAACGACTACCAGATCATCGTTGATCACCTGATCTTTTGAGGGGTCATCCTGATCGCTCAGCGGAATCAGGGTAGGAAGCTCGGTTTTGATCACATAGTTTTCAACGGCAGGGCGGGTTGAAGCTCCGCGGCCCTCATTCGGATTTTGCTGTGCCATCACAGCGACTGCCGGCAAACACAGTGCTGCCAGCAAAAGAATTTTTCTTCTCATAAAGAATTGATTTGGGTTAATAAATGATTCAGACTGCAAAAATAGCAAAAAAGCCGGATCGGACAAATATATATTCCAATACTGTATTCAATTATACGTACGATTGCGGATACTGATTTGAATGATCGCAATTTTGCCACCAACAGGTTCGGGAGTCCTCCGCTCCCGAACCTTCAGCTTCTTTTAAACATAAATCAGTGGTCTGTATGATTGTTCAGAATCAACGTAATGTTCTGTTTTCCTTTGCTTTACATTTTCTTTTTTTCTTTTCCACTTTTGCTTGATCAAAAGTGGAGCAAAAATCAAGTCGAAACCTATGCTTCCCCCCGCTCTCATCCCGGCTTGCAAATCATGCAAAGGAGTGTCAAAAATGCCGGGACAGGCCTCATCACTATATTAACAAAAGCACAAACTCCCGTCATTTTTAACAAATGGCCACACGCCCAAAAGCATGGCGTGCGGCCACCTTTGCTGATTTGCTAAGCCGGTCTGATTCACGCCTGCGCCGGCCCGCGGTTTCGACCCTGCCACCGCACACCTGCTAACTAATAGTCTGC
>CALGYY010000094.1 GCA_937934705.1 uncultured Bacteroidota bacterium | reverse complement strand
GTCAGTGTTACACCTTCCAATATATGCGGTGACGGAATAATGCAGACACTCTGGGTGGATATTCAGCCCTTGCCTGCAGCTTATCCCATCACCGGAAATTCCACGCCATGCCATGGTGCATTACTCACCTACAGTGTGACTTTTGAAGCAGGTGCGAGTTATTCATGGTCCGTGCCTCCTGACTGGATCATTGTTTCAGGTCAGGGGACCAGTTCCATTATGGTCATTTGTGGCACACAGTCGGGTCAGGTGAGCGTATTACCTTCTAATGCATGCGGTGATGGTGCTTTACAGAGCATGACTGTCACCACCGGTTTATTACCATCACAACCACCGGCAATTTATGGGGAATCCGAACCCTGCTTTAATTCAACGGTTTCCTATACGGTAGATCCTCAGGCAGGCGCTGTTTTCCTTTGGAATGTCCCCGCCGGCTGGACCATCCTTTCCGGGCAGTTAACAGATAGTATAACAGTTTTGGTCGGCATCACCACAGGTAATATTGGTGTTAACGCCTCTAACAGCTGTGCATCTTCAGCGCTTCAGGTTCTTGCGGTTAGCCCTGTACAGAATCCGACCCAGCCTGTAAGCATCAACGGTGAAGCCAATCCCTGCTCCGGTACCAATGAGTGGTATTGGGTTCCTGAGATAGCAGGTGAGCAGTATCAGTGGTCTTTCCCGGCAGATTGGGTAATTATGTCCGGACAGGGGACCGACAGTGTTCAGGTGTTTATCGGAACCCTGAATGGAGTTGTCAGCGTATATGCATACAATGCCTGTGGTACAGGTCCCGCTCAGCTTAGTGTCCTGATGATCGGGGCTCCTCCGGCACAACCGCCCGTGATTTATGGCACATCCGGCCCCTGCACAGGAAGTACACAATCATACAGTGTTGACCCCATCGTCGGTGTGAACTATGACTGGACCATACCGGCTGACTGGATACTTGTATCGGGTCAGGGTACCAATGCCATCATGGTGATTGCAGGTTCAGCAAGCGGTTCGATCACTGTGACACCCTCCGCTCTCTGCGGAACAGGTACGTCACAGATACTCACTGTTAATCCTATGCCCGCTCCGCTTCAACTAACAGCCATTAACGGAGACGATACACCCTGCCAGTTTACGACATCACTTCTTTATTCCGTGCCGGCTGCCCTTGGTCAGACTTACATCTGGACCGTTCCGGCAGGATGGGCAATTATCAACGGACAGAATACGAATGCGATCATAGTAAATGCAGGTTCCGGTCCGGGTGTTATAACTGTACAAGCTTTCAACGGATGCGGAAGCAGCCCTGCAACAACTTTGAACGTAAATGCAGTAGGTCTTCCTGAACAACCGACCGATATTTTTGGCAGCAATAGTCCGTGCACCGGCAGCATCGTTACTTACAGTGTGACTGACGCGCCCGGAACATATTTCGATTGGGTATTGCCTCCTGACTGGGTTATTCTTTCGGGTCAGGGAACAAACAGTATTTCTGTCCTGGTTGGGGCCTTAAGTAACGTCATCGCTGTGACACCAAGTAACAGTTGTGGTACCGGAAGCTCTTATCTGGAGGCTGTTACGCCCGGTAATCCTGCTCCACCAGTCATAACGATCGTGAATGATACCTTGTTCTCATCCTTCCCTTCAGGTAACCAGTGGTACAATCTGAGTGGACCGATCGCCGGCGCAACCGATAGCTGGTATGTGGCAACGGAAACAGGTTACTACTATGTTGTTTATTCCGATATCGGCGGTTGCAGCGCTACCTCAGATACTGTGCACATAGTGATCACCGGAATTGAGGAGCAGGAAAGCGGTTGGAATGTATACCCCAACCCGGTTTCTGACCAGGTGTGGATAGAGATATTGCAACCCGCCGGAGAGCAGCTTAAGATCAATGTTTACAACATCGTTGGCGAGATACTGTTCCAGAGCTTATACAGCGATGATGAGCGCATCGTGATCGATATGCTGCCCTATCCTGATGGAGTGTATTTCGTACAAATCCAATACAAAGGCGCCACCATGGTTAAGAGGATCGTACTGAACAAGAATTAGGTCGTTTGATCCACGATGAGATTCTGAACCAAAAGCATGTGCTTCACTGCAATAACAGCAGTGAAGCACATTTTTGTTCATCCCGGTATAAGTACGGGCTTTTCACCCTGTGATGTTACCGGTTTGAAAACCCACATAAAATCTGTTGTGCAGCCTCATCGGCCATATTACCTTTGTATCATCAGCTTCATCATTCGAAAATTTATTCCAACATAATTATTAAAACCTGCAGTTATGAAAAAGTACATCTTAATCCTGATGAGTCTTGCAATCATCTTCACACTGGGTCTGAGTAGTTGCAAGAAAGACAGGGGCGATAAGCCCTCCCTGCCACCGAAAGAGTCCATGGTTCAGGATCTTTCTCTTCCTCATGGGAACAAAACCATGCAAGGAACAAATGCCGATACTGCTTTTACTGACGCCTCGATTCGCGTGGGTGTCTGGAATGCTATTTTGTTCATCGGCCTTGTTGTTCCCGTCGGAACTTTTCTCGATGCGTTCAATCACACTGCTACCTGGAGCAATGCCGATGATGCCTGGAGGTGGAAATACAGCGTTGGTGTCGGCTTGCTGACCTATGATGTTAAACTCCTCGGAAAGGTTGAAACAGATTCTGTGCATTGGCAAATGTATGTGACCCACGATGGTGATTTTGAGGATTTCCTCTGGTACCAGGGCTGGTCGCAGGTGAATGACCTGGGAGGACGCTGGGTAATGTACGAAAGCCCGACCAAAACGAACGAACTATTGGGAATTTACTGGGCAAAAAACACAAGTGATAACACGGTTTCCATCCGTTACCAGAATATTTGTCCTCCTTCTGTAGCACCTTACGGAGATGATAACGGAGGTTATATATACTATGGGACATCAACAGGAGCATACAACCGCTTCTACCATATTTACAATGCATCCAATGGAAATCTGGCGGAAATTGAGTGGAATTTCGGTGATGAAAGAGGAAGGATACGTGACAGTATTAAATACGGAAACCAGTGGGCATGCTGGGATGAAAGCCAGCAGGATTGTGATTGCCCCAACTGATCGCAATGCCTGATCGCAGGGCCGCCGATGATGAACGGCGGCCTTTTTTTTTTAGCTTTAAACCTTTTCTTTTCCCAACCCTCTGTGCCGGCCTCATTTAAATTATGACCATATGCGGAAGTTCACCTGTCATCTGATTAAGCGTCTGCTGGCCTTCATGGGAATATTTCTGGGGTTTTCAGCAGCGGTCACCGCCCAGTACGGTGTCGTTGAGAATCATTGGAGAGTAATGGGCGATGTTAAGGCAGAAAACTGCGCTGAAAGCCTGAAGGATACCAGAGTCAGGATAACTGCCGGTAGTATCGGAGGAGAAGCATACGTTATCGGTGAGGCTTATGCCGATTCAAACGGTCGCTTTGTTCTCGGCTTATATGATCCCTATCTAAATTCTCCCTTTACTATTGAGGTTAGTGATCCCCTGAGATGCCCGCCCCGCTTTAAAGATACTGTTTTTGTGATACCCACGGAGGACCTGGGTTTTATATCGGATGGGAGTTCCCACTGGACAAAAAACTATTATAACAGGGATACCATTCATCTCAGAATCCCTGGTTTATGTCCGTCCGAAGAAGGAACCCCGCCCGCACCGGGCATTGCAGATACGACTGCTGAAGAGAATGACCAGCTTGTTACGCTGATGGTGCCGGAAGATACAGCCGCTCTGATTCCTGAACCGGATGCCACAGAGCAGGAGATGCTGTTTCCACTTCCTGAAGCCGCCGGGAGTAAGGATGAACCCTTATTGTTCCCCAACCCGGGCGACGGCCGTTTCACTGTTCAGTACAATGATGAGATTGAAACCTGGGTTCAGGTCAGCATCTTCGATAACAGAATGCAATTGCTGGAAGAATCAGCTTTCTTCTGTAATGGTAAAGGCAGTACTTTCCGGGTGGATGTTTCTCTTTATCCTTCAGGTGTTTACTTCGTCAGATTGATGGCGGGATCACGCAGGACCATCCTTCGCTATGTACGTTTATGATTTTGTTTGGATGACGCCGATTTCGTATCTTTGCTGTAAATACGACAAGCATGCGCAAGGTTTACAGAGAATATACAAACGGAGAAATCACCGTTGAATGGAGATCAGAGCTTTGCAACCATTCCGGAGTCTGCATTAATGAACTGCCTGCGGTTTTCAATATTTTGCAAATACCCTGGGTCGACATGAAAGGTGCGCCCACTGAGGATATTATCCGCATCGTGGAAGAGTGCCCTACCAAAGCCCTGGCATGGCGTTACAACAACAAACCAAAGGAAGAGAAGAAGGAAGAAGGCGGAGAAGTTAAAGTGGTGCTGCTTGAAAATGGTCCCATTGTGATCAAGGGGAATATTCAGATGAAACTTGAGAACGGTGAAATGGTTGAGCACTCAGGCATGATTTCCCTTTGCCGCTGCGGACTCTCTAAGAAAATGCCCTATTGCGACGGAGCGCATTTCAATCAGGGCGAGAACAACCGGCAATAAGCAGTTGGGGTCAGGAATACCTCTCAGACCTGCCCGCGGCTCAGTTTAAACGGTATTGATGCTTCATTCCGGCTGGTGTTCAGGACGGAGCAGGTCATTCACGGTTTTAACGGGATTGAATGTGATCAGCGGGACCTCTGCAAAAATGGTGATCCATTTCGCCATGGCGCCATTCCACAAACCAGGCAGTTCCTGCGCTTTCAGTGGCCGGCCGTCTTTCGATTTTACAGAAATAAATCCGGTGTCAGGATCCGAATATTCACTTAAGTTGAATTTTATTCCCCTGTAATCTTTTAGTGTACAAACCAGATCAACCGGATTGAAATGGGTGGACTGCCGGAGAATCGCTGCCTGTTCGCTGTCATTCATGTCGATCTGTGAGGTTTCTATAATCTGAAGACTCAGTCCGCCATCATGATCCCTGACCCAGAATGGCCCGCCCCCGGGTTCTCCCTGGTTTTTTACCATCCCGCAGATCCGCATCGGCCTGTTGAGGATTTCGATCAGTTTCCGGCGCTGATCCTCAGGAGCATTTTGAGTGAGATCATCGCTGATGTGAAGCATCAGGGAACACCTGCAAAAGTCAAGGATCTCATCTGTCAGGGACTGATACGGAGATCCGTCGTTAAGACGCTGAAGATAGCCGAAACAGCGCGACTGCAGCTCCAGCAGGAGTCCGCCCAGCGCTTTCTTATACGTGACGGTAGTGCTTTTAAGACGGTCAGGAACGATGTTGTCGATATTTTTTATGAAAACAATATCTGCATCCAGCCGACCCAGATTGCTGATCAGAGCACCGTGCCCGCCCGGTCTGAAAACCAGACGGCCGTCCTTGTCCCTGAAAGGACGATTGTCCATATCCACCGCTATGGTATCGGTGGATGGCTCCTGGATTGAGTGCGAGATATGAAAACTAACGCCCAGCGATTTTTCAAGTGGTCCCCTGACAGCACTCAGGCATTCTTCGAACAAATGAATGTGTTCGGGCGAGAGGGTCATGTGAATTTTTACGTTTGATTTCCGGTCGCTGCAGTACATCGCACCCTCCACCAGATGCTCAGTCATGGCCTTGCGGGCACCATCCGGGTAGCGGTGGAAGCTCAGGAGTGCCTTGGGCAGTTTTCCGTAATTCAGGCCTTTTTCGCCCAGCAATGTCTCCACGAGCTCTGCCGCATTCCCCTGATCAATCATCAGCTTCGGGTCCGCCCCCGCCTGCTTCAATTCATTATAAAAGGCAAATTCACGGATTCTTTCAAAGAATTCTTTTACCAGACCTCCGGCCTCATCCACTTCCCGCCACCCTGCAGGCTTTTCGCTGTGCTGCTCAGCAAATGCAAACAAATGGCTGAACATCCTGCTGGCCGCTCCTGAAGCCGGGACAAACTTTACACAGTTCTGATCAACTCCATGATTATTATAATATGAAATATAATGTTCTATTAATTTTTCATCAAGGCATAAAAGGCCATTTTCCACAGTAGCGGGTGCATGAAGTCTTGAATATGGGAAACCTCTTTCAAAACGCGAAATCTGTTGTGATGCTTCCTGCGGATCTATGCCTCTTTGCTGCAATTCCTGCAGATCTTTCGAATCAAAATGCATACTATCTTGTTTTTATGAATTTATCGGAGAAGGTTCGCTCTCCCTCACGGATACTGAGAAAATAGAAGCCCGGTTTCAGCGGCCGGAGATCTAATTCGTAACGGCCCCTGATATTGAATATCTCCTCCTGAAAAGTCAGACGGCCGGTCAGATCAGAGATCATTAAAATAACGTGATCCGATTCACCATAAATGCAGAGAATCTCCCCGGCCGGATTGGGTCCGATCGTCCATTGGTTTTGTGGTAAGGTCCCGACGGAAGCTGGCTCCGTGCCGGTGTAAACTTTAATATTGTCGATAAAAAGGTTATTTCCCCTGCGGTTGTACCCCGTGAAGCGGATCAGTACTTCAGAGGAGCCTGCATAGGCAGAAAGATCAACGGTTTCGTGACGCCACTGATCTGCACGCCATGGAACGAAAGCGGTCGTAAGCGTATCGTAGGTCTGTAATTGCTGTCCGCCTTTTTTATAGACGGGATTACCGAAAGTGGCCCCGCAGTTGTCACTCACCGCAATTTTCAGAGTGTCCGACAAAACCTGGTGAACATTCTGATAGGCCACATCGAAACTCAGAAATACAGAGTCAGCCCCGCTCAGATCAAAAGAGGGGGTCATCAGGTGATCTACCTGGTGCGCGGGCAGTGCCTGGTTGAATTTCATCACCGCTGAAAAGGTGCTGAAATCCAGACCACCAGCGGCCATGGTATCCCAGCTCAGGTTGAAATCGGGATTCTCGGTCAGCCATAGCCAGGGGTCGATACCATTCTCAAAATCTTCAATAAAGGGAATGCTGGTCTGCGGCCGGTAACTGAAGCGGGCAACCCTGCTGTTGTTGATCTGCGAGCTTTCACCCATCAGGGAATCGCTCACAAAACGGATGAGCAGTTCGTTCTGTTCTTCGCTTACACTTAGCGCGGGTAAGCTGATTTGCAGATTCTGTGCGGCCGCAATATGACCCGACCAGTTCCAGCTTTGCTCGGGACCCTGGTTGATCCGGTATATGAATCTGCCCTGTGTAATGGCTGTACTGGCACCGTTCTTCAGCAATACCTGAGGGCTGAATGAACTGTCGCAGACATAGGGCGATGATGGAAAGATGATCTCAGCAAGAACAGCGTCATAATCGTTGCTGTCGGGCGGTACGGCTGTATACATGGAATCCAGATAGAGAAATGCCTGTTCCAGGTTGATCAATCCCATACCATAGGTATTGTCTTCCCCCGGAATGCCCAGGTCAGTCGCTGTAAAATACAATGCCTTCAGGATCTCGCTGCCGGGCAGAAAGGGGAAGGCTTCTTTGAGCAGAACGACAGCCCCGGTAACATGCGGTCCCGCCATGGAGGTCCCCGAGAAATAATCATAGCCATCATGCAGAATGGCGCTTCTCACGTTGACACCGGGGGCAGAAACTTCCGGTTTAATGAGCAGGGATCCGCTGCCTCCGCAAATACTGGGGCCCCTGCTGGAGAAGCTGGCGATCGGGTACAGGGGATTGTTCCCGTCGAGCGCTCCCACGGTGAAACTGTTGACAATATTAGAGTTCAGATGATGAGGGATGCTGATAGTGGTATCCGCAGGGCCTTCATTGCCTGCCGAAAAGACATTGGCTATACCCGCCGCTTCTATGGCCTGAAACATCTGGGAGACGTATGAATCGCATAGCAGGGTGTCTTCTGCCACACCATAACCCCAGGAATTGTTGATGGCATCCGGGATATCCCACACTGTGCTGGTGTCGCCGTCGGGGTTGAGCGCCCATTCATATGCATACATAAAGTCCGACAGAGGCTTAACCGTGGCCATGCTGGTGGCAACAGGATCGGAACATATCCACCAGGCATTAAAGGCAACTCCAATGGTGTCGCTGGTCGCAGCATCCAGTCCCAGCGTGGTTCCCAGCGTATGCGTACCGTGTGATCCGCTTTTGTCGGCCGGCAGAAGCGCATCATAGGGAAACCAGCACTGCGACATCGGAAAATGATTGGCCAGAAAGCGGTCGCGCAGCGCCGGATGGTCTGACCATACCCCGGTATCTATACTGTATGAGATCCTGTTCTTACCCGTATAGCCTTTCTTCCACATAAAATCAGCACGGATCACTTTCAGACCATTCTCCGAAGCCCCCGGCATCCTGACGTCCTGACCTGACATGTCGTAAGGAGCTACAATGCCGCTCATCCAGGCACTGTCGAGTTCAATCAGACGGATGCCGGGCCTGCCTTCCAATTGCCAGATCAGACCTAGTGGTATATCAGCAGCAAGCATGTTGACGATCCAGAAGGTGCGGATTTCTCCGCTTTCACCTTTGCCTGTTTTCCGGAAAGTCTCCAGGAAACTGCGTAACTCCTGCTGAGATTCCTGGGCCAGCTTCTGCATCTCCCTTATTGCACTGCGCTGCCTTTCTTCCAGGCTTGCCCCGCTGAATCTCCAGTCGTCTTCCAATGCGCCGAAGTCAACCTGATCTTCCATCACCATCACCACCCGAAAACGCTCGTCAGGGTCAGTGCATTTTGAGATCTTACTGTACAAAGCATCCCCCAGGTAAGCGCCCTGTCCCATGGAAAATTGCATGGCAATGATAAAAAGCAACACGCCCAGACTTCTTCTCATCTTTCAATTTTTCATCAAAATAAAAGAAAAAATGCCAAAATCTCTTTGTACCTTTGATGTTTAAAATAAAGCCGATGAAAAAAATACTGATTTTCAGCTTCGCTGTCCTGTTCTGCGGATTTGCCGGGGCTCAGATCTACGTGAGCACACAGCCGCAGAACAAAAACGCCATTATTGAGGAGTTCACCGGGGTTCAGTGCCCCAACTGTCCCGCCGGTCATACCATTCTGGCCAGTATTCTGACCGCGAACCCCGGGCGGGCCTTCGGAATTGGTTACCATCCCTCCAACAGCAGTTACACGGAACCTTATGTTGGTAATCCTGATTTCCGAAGGTCATATCTTAATGCTTTTTATTCCACACCATACTGCGGGACTACACGCTTCATGCCCAGCGCCTTTGTCAACCGGCGGGAATGGGCAACAGATGAGAAAATTCTGAGCAGAACCAATTGGACAGCAAGTGCGACTACAATACTTGGGGAACCCTCACCGCTGAATGTCGGTTTGTATACGGCCTATAACGCGGGAAATGATACACTGACCGTTATCGTTGAAGTTTATTTTACAGGAAGCGTCAGTGATGCCGTGAATCTGTATGTGATGTTTGCAGAGAATGACCTGATCGCTGAACAATCCAGCGGAGGAACCAATTATGTGCATAAACATGTTTTTCGTGAATCTCTGGTTCCCCAGTGGGGTGATCCCATCACAGGATCAACTGCAACGGGAGCATTGTACACAAAAACATTCTATTTTGACAACACTGCGGGCATGTATGATATGACAAAATGCGAAGTCAGCGCGTTTGTATACAATACAGTGAATGAAGAAGTCATCAGCGGGTATCAGGTCCCGGTAGGTCAGGCCAGTGCAATAGCTGATCAGGAACCTGAACTGCGTCTTCTGGCTTACCCGAATCCGGTTCATAATGAAGTGAACATTAGCATTTCTTCTCTTTCAGGTGAAGAAGTTTACTATACGCTTCTGAACGCCTTTGGCCAGGAAGTGATGAAGGCTTCCGCAGCATTCCCCGGAGCAGGAACGCATGAATTCAGCATTGCAATGGATCACCTGCCTGCAGGTCTTTATTTACTGAATATCAGAGAAGGCGATTACCAAAAGACCCTCAGCTTGATGAAGGATTGATTTTACGGGAGATTGAGAATGAAATGCCCTGTTTGCAAAGAAGCTATGATTATCCTGGAACTTGACCAGGTAGAGATTGATTACTGCCCGTCGTGCAGCGGAATCTGGCTGGACGAGGGAGAGCTTGAACTGCTGCTCGAAGGAGGAGAAGCCCGGAACAGCCTGTTGCAAAGTTTAACAGCGGTATCGGCATCAAAGGAAAAAACGCGCAAATGCCCCCGCTGCAGAAAGAAGATGGATAAGGTCAGCGGGGGAACAGATTCAAGCCTTCTGATCGACAAATGCAGCAGGCAGCACGGGATATGGTTCGACGCCGGAGAATTGCAGGAAATGATCCGGCAGGGCGGACTGGGCCAGGATAGTCGCATTCCTCAACTGCTCAGCGAAATGTTCAGGCACAAATTGCAATAAAAAACAATAATTACGTCAATAATTCAATATGCTGAATGATCAGCAATAACAAAAAGGAGGAAATAACATGATTGCTTTATGGATTGTCCTTGGGATACTCGTGATCCTGGTGATTTTCATTATTGCGGCTTACAACTCGCTGGTTCAGTTACGCAACCAGGTGAAGAATGCCTGGGCGCAGATCGATGTTCAGCTCAAGCGCCGTCATGATCTGATACCCAATCTGATTGAAACAGTTAAGGGTTACATGACGCATGAACGCGAAACCCTGACCAAAATCACTGAAGCCCGCAGCAATGCGATGAGTGCCTCAACCATCCCGCAGAAAGCGGCCGCTGAAGGCGTGCTGAGCGGATTGATGGGTAAATTGCAGGTGGCTATCGAAGCCTATCCTGATCTTAAGGCCAACCAGAATTTTCTGGCCCTGCAGGAAGAACTGACTTCAACGGAGAATAAGATCAGCTACTCCCGTCAGAGCTACAACGACCAGGTGCTGAGGTACAACAACAAAACCCAGATGTTCCCGTCCAACGTTGTCGCCGGGATGTTTGGCTTCAAAGAGGGAGAGTTTTTCGAGATCACGGATGTGGCAGAAAAAGAAGTTCCGAAGGTAAAATTCTGATCGAAAATTCTGAGTTATGTGGGAACTGATCCGGGCAAATGAGCGGAAGTCAGCTGTGCTGATCATCCTGATGGGTATCCTCCTCGCGGGGATGGGCTTTGTAATCGGGATGGCCTTTGATGCGGAATCCGGTGCCATCTGGGGAATTATTCTTTCTCTGGCGGTCTGGGGTTTGCTCATGCTGATCAGTTTTACCGCGGGCAAAGACATCATGCTCAGTACCAGCGGAGCAAAGCAGATTACACCTGATATGCATCCGCAGCTCTACAATGTAGTGGAAGAGATGAGGATCGCGGCAGGCATGAACACCACGCCGAAGGTCTATATCATCGACACTGAAATGCCTAACGCTTTTGCAACAGGGATGAAACCTGAGAATTCGGCGGTGGCGGTAACTTCAGGATTACTGCGGAGGCTCAATCGTGATGAACTGCAGGGGGTAGTGGCTCATGAAATGTCACATATCATTAACCGTGATATACGATTCATGACCATTGCCGGCGTGATGATGGGGACCATCATCATCATCGCCCAGGTTTTTCTCCGCGGAATGTTCTTTTCAGGAGGAGGCCGCCGCGATTCCAAAGGAGGTAGCGGTCAGATCATCTTTTTGCTGATCGCCATTGCTTTCGCAATCCTGGCGCCCATTATGGCCCGCCTGCTTTACTTTGCCATTTCAAGGAAAAGAGAGTACCTGGCGGATGCCTCGGCCGTCAGACTCACACGCTACCCCGAAGGCCTGGCTTCCGCTCTGGAGAAGATTGCTTCCTCTGATGCCCAGATCCCTTCGGCCAACAAGGTCACAGCACCCATGTACATCTGTAATCCGCTGCGCCCAAAGGGTATGAAAGCCGCGGACCTGAGCAGTACACATCCCCCCATTTCGGAGCGGATCCGCATCCTGCGCAATATGTCCGGAGGCGCGAATTATATCAATTATCAGCAGGCCTATCAGTCGGTCCGTAACCAGTCATCACTGCTTCCCGCTTCAGCATTGGCGGATCATTCCGACATTCCGCTGAGGGATGGCGGTTCCGAAGGCATTCCCGGTGCTGAACTGAAAACGAATACGCGTGCTGCCACCGATGCCGTGCTCATGGCCACCGATTACACCCTGATCGATTGCAACTGCGGGATGAAACTTAAGGTTCCGCCTCAGTACAGCGGCAAATATGTTTACTGTACCCGCTGCGGAATGGAACATAAGGTGAAGAGATAGCCTGGCTTTTAAAGTCTGATGTTTCAGATGATGTTGACTTCAGTCTGGAGGCTGACGTCAAATGCGGATTTCACGGAATCCATAATTTCCTGTGCGAGATCCATGATCTCATTTCCTGTCGCATTCCCGTAATTCACCAGGATCAGTGCCTGTTCTTTGTGAACGCCCGCATCACCGCGGCGGAATCCTTTCCAGCCGCACTGTTCAATGAGCCATGCCGCAGGGATTTTATAATAACCGTCGTCCTGGTTGTAGGACGGCATCTGCGGGTGAGCTTCTTTCAGTCTGTAATAATCAAAGGCGGTCACCAGCGGATTCTTGAAAAAACTTCCGGCATTGCCCAGTATTTTCGGGTCCGGCAGCCTGGCGGTGCGTATGCGCCTGACCGCTGAGGCCACATCACTGATGCCGGGATTTATGCACCCCACTGACTTCAGTTCCGCAGCGATGTTGCCGTAGGAAACATCAACTGCGGCATTCTTCACGAGAGCAAATGTCACCGACAGTATCAGATAACGCCCCCTGAGCTCATTCTTAAAGACAGAATCCCGGTAGGCGAATTTACACTCCGCTTCAGTGAAGGCAATGGTCTCCAGGCTTTGCAGGTCGAGTGCTTCAAGGGAATGGAAGCAGTCTTTGATCTCTCTGCCATAAGCGCCGATATTCTGAACCGGACAGGTTCCCACCTGACCGGGAATCATGCTCAGGTTCTCAAGACCACCCAGGTTTTGTGCAACACAAAAGTCCACGAATTCATCCCAGGGCTCACCGGCCTCGGCCTGAACCAGAACCTGATCGCTGTTTTCGGAAATCATCCTGATACCCTGTGTGGAGATTTTCAGCACGGTTCCCGAAAAATCCTTTGTAAAGAGGAGATTGCTTCCGCCACCAAGAATCAGCAGCGGCTTTGGACATGAACGGAGTTCTTCCCTGAAAAACTGCAGGATCTCTTCCCGGTGGGAAACTTCGGCAAAGCAAGAGGCTTTTACTTCCGTTCCGAAAGTGTGAAAGGGTTTCAGGCTGATATCATGGCTGATTTTCATGATCCAGTGACTGCACTTTGCAAGTTTTCCAATCCTGCCCTGACCAGTCCGACAAAGAGCGGATGCGGTGCTGCAACAGTACTTTTATACTCGGGGTGAAACTGCACGCCAACGAAGAACGGGTGCCCGCTGAGCTCTACCATTTCAACCAGATGATCCTTCGGATTCATCCCTGTGGCAATCAATCCGGCATTTTCCAGATCAGGCAGGTATTTATTGTTGAGTTCGTAGCGGTGCCTGTGCCGCTCCATGATGTCGGCGGTGCCGTATACCTTCATCGCCAGGCTTCCTTCTCTGACCCTGCACGGATAGGCCCCGAGCCGCATGGTGCCGCCCTTGCAACTGATCTTTTTCTGGGCTTCCATAATATCAATTACGGGATGTGTTGTGCGCGGATTCATTTCCGTGGAATGAGCATCGTCAAACCCCAGTACGTGACGGGCAAATTCAACGACTGCGCATTGCATGCCGAGGCAGATTCCGAGAAAGGGGATGTGGTTCTCCCTGACATGTCTGATGGCGAGAATTTTTCCTTCAATGCCGCGCTCCCCGAAGCCAGGGGCTACCAGCAGGCCGTTCAGACCGGCGAGTAATCGGTCAACCGACATCTCGTTGATGTCTTCAGAATGGATCAGTTTCAGCTTAACCTTGCACTGAAGTTCGGCTCCCGCATGGACAAAAGCCTCGCTGATGGATTTATACGAGTCCTTCAGTTCAACATATTTGCCCACGAGTCCGATTTGAATCTCAGTTTGCGGGTTTTTGTGGCGGAACAGAAAATCTTCCCACTGCTTTAAATCCGGTTCTTTTTCAGTGGATATCCCCAGCTTGCCAAGCACCACCTCATCCAGCTTCTCATTTTTCATGAGGATGGGAACGTTGTAAATGGTCTCGGTATCGATGGATTCGATGACCGACTGCTTGTCAACATTGCAGAAAAGGGCGATTTTCTGTCTGAGGTGTTCGTTCAGGGGGCGCTCGCAGCGGCAGACCAGGATGTCGGGCTGCACCCCGAGTTCGAGCAGGGCTTTCACGCTGTGCTGTGTGGGCTTGGTTTTCAGTTCTCCCGCGGCTGAAAGATAGGGGACAAGCGTCAGGTGGATTACCAGGGAATTTCCGCTACCCGATTCCCATTTCATCTGGCGTACGGCTTCGATGAAAGGCAGGGATTCGATGTCGCCCACCGTGCCGCCGATCTCGGTGATCACAAAATCATAATTGCCCTCATTGCCCAATAGCTTGACCCTGTATTTGATCTCATCCGTGATGTGCGGAATGATCTGCACCGTCTCACCAAGATAATCGCCCCTGCGCTCCTTTTCTATTACGCTCTGGTAAATGCGCCCCGTAGTGATATTATTGGCCTGTGATGTGGGAACGTTCAGGAAACGCTCATAGTGTCCGAGATCCAGATCGGTTTCGGCCCCATCGCCGGTGACGAAGCATTCTCCGTGCTCATAGGGGTTGAGTGTGCCCGGATCAATGTTGATATAGGGATCGAATTTTTGTATGGTCACCCTGAAACCTCTTGCCTGAAGCAGTTTGGCCAGCGAAGCTGAGATGATGCCTTTGCCCAATGAGGAGGTTACCCCTCCGGTAACGAAGATGTACTTGGTCTGGTTCATTACAAATAACGGTATTACGGTCTCAGCCGTCAAACCTACAATTTTTTTGGGAATTAACTGTCCGGCGCAGACAATTCAGTGTCTTACTTAGTCCCCGGCATAGTAAATACCCGGAAGAACCGGGGGCTCACCGAGATTGTAAGTCGTAATTCCGAACCAGCCGACCAGACCGAAAGGGGAGCGGATCAGGAAACGTTCATATCCGCCGTCGGAATCACGGAATTCCGCCAGCAGAACTTCCACTTCAGTGCCCGCGGGAACAACGGCCACTGCCTGTGTTTCTTCCCTGTCGGCATATAGCGTGATATCTTTGGCCGTTTTGGTTTTCAGACCGACATAGTAGTATGCCTGGGGGACTTCCTCAAAATTCCCGTTTTTGAGACGGAATTTGCTTCTTTTATTAAATGAAGTGTTGGTATGTCCGCTGGTGTAAACACTTCCATTGCCCGGAAGGTAAAGGCTTGTTCCGCCGAGGGTGGCGATAATCTGTCCCTCTTCATCTCCGAACATGAAGGCCGGATCCTCGCTGGGACCATTGGTGTAAAGTACGCTGTAAGTTTTAGTTCCGGCAGTTTCCAGCTTCATGCGCAGTACCAATATGTCGTCTCCGTCGGGCGTATCACCCGTTTGCCGGTAAGGATCGCCTGCGGGGAGTAAACGGCAGGCTTTGTTGATGATCTCAACACCTGTTGCGGGATGGAACACTGTGATGCTTTCCAGCACCTTCAGGCTTTTCAGGTTTGCGAAGGTGGAAACAGGTTCATTTCCCTGCGCCCGGCAACATAGTATGCTCAGACACGCAGTGACCGTAATCAGTAATTTCTTCATGATTATGTGAGTTATTTGCTTGCAAAAATACGAATAAGTTTGCCGGCCAGCCCGCACCCAAAATTTAGTCAGTATGCGGTCTGCTGAAAAGGAATCCTATCTTTGCTGAAAATCTGTATTATGTCTGATTTAATGCTTTTTCTGAGTACGGTTTTTCTCGGCTTCTTCGCTGTGATGAACCCTATTGGCAATGTCCCGGTATTTCTCTCCATGATTGGTGATGCGGACCGGACCGCCACCCGTCGTACGGCATTTCGTGCGATTCTGGTGGCCTTTGTCATTATCACGGTATTCAGCATTTTCGGCCACGTGATCTTCAAGCTTTTCGGGATCACCTTGCCGGCCTTTCAGATCGCCGGCGGGATCATCATCTTTTTTACCGGTTTCGACCTTCTGAGTGGTAAGAGCGCGGGTACGCAAGGCAGGAGCGGGGAGGGGAGCGGAAGATCGCTCGATGATCTGGCGGTCTCACCTCTGGGTATCCCGATCATGGCTGGTCCCGGGACCATCTCAGCGGCCATGAATTTTGTGGGACAGGGAGAGAACATCTGGCATACCCTTCTGGTCGTGCTGGTTTTTGCCGTCATGTGTGTGGTCAGTTACCTGATGTTCGTCTTTGGCCGCCGCATCGCAACCCGTCTCAGTCCATCGCTGATCAGGGCCATCGGCAGGATCATGGGACTCATCCTGGCGGTTATTGCGGTACAGATGGTCATCGCCGGCATCACCACACTGATCAGGGATTTTTCATAAGAAAATTGTTTGTAAGCGGAAAAGTATTATTTTTGCCCTCCTGTTTGTTTAAGCAGTAAGGTTCAACAAATCACCCGGAGAGATGGGTGAGTGGCTGAAACCAACAGTTTGCTAAACTGTCATACTGGGTAACTGGTATCGGGGGTTCGAATCCCCCTCTCTCCGC
>CALGYY010000093.1 GCA_937934705.1 uncultured Bacteroidota bacterium | reverse complement strand
GCTGATCGTTCAGGCGCACTCACTCGTGTTGCTCATATGGACCTGGCTGAACCTGAGACCAGGAAAGTTTCATATTTTGCCGGTTCAGATGAAATCAGGAACACTAGTGGTTTCCGGCCCCTTCCGGCTGATCAGGCACCCCATGTACCTGTGCCTCTTTCTTTACCTTATTCCCCTTGTGATTGAACACTTTTCATATTGGAGAATCATCGTACTGTTGGTGTGGATGGGGGTTATGATTTTCAAATTGTTCTTCGAGGAAAAGAAAATGCAGGAACGTTTCCCTGAATATGAAGCTTACATGAAGCGCAGTAAGCGCATGTTACCTTTTATTTTCTGATCTTTACAGAAAAAAATCAATGGAAAAAGAACATCAGGATTTTATTCAGGAAGCAATCGATCTGGCAACTGAAAATGTCCTTTCAGGCAATGGAGGGCCCTTCGGTGCACTGGTTGTAAAACAGGGAAAAATCGTCGGAAAAGGAGTGAATACGGTCACTACCGGGAATGATCCCACAGCGCATGCTGAAGTCAACGCCATACGGGATGCCTGCCGAAATCTGCAAACTTTTCAGCTTTCTGATTGTATCCTTTATACCAGTTGTGAACCCTGTCCCATGTGCCTTGGAGCGATTTACTGGGCCAGACCCGAAAAGGTATATTATGCTGCCACAAAAACCGAAGCTGCTGAAGCGGGTTTTGATGATTCTTTTATCTACGATGAATTGAAGCTTGCTTATGAAGACCGAAAAATCCCTTTTATCTGCATCCGCAACGGGCGGGTAACGGCAGCATTCGATGCCTGGCGCAATAAAGATGACAAAACCCCTTACTGAGGAATCCCGGGCGAAGGATCAATAAAGTATTATCCAGCCTTGATCCGGACGGGCATTTCATTTCTTCATTTCGTTAAAGAGCTGGTCAAACTTTTCCACTTTGGGCCGGATCACCACACGACAATAGGCCTGTTGGGGGTTCTTACGAAAATAGTCCTGATGATAGGCCTCTGCTTTATAAAATGTTGTCAGTGGGGAAACCTCAGTGACGATCATTCCCTGAAATTTCCCGGAAGCGTTCAGCGATTGTATCATTGAATCTGCTACCTGGCGCTGTTTGTCATCATGATAGTAAATCACCGAACGGTATTGCGTGCCGGAATCATTCCCCTGGCGATTGAGGGTGGTGGGATCGTGCGATGCAAAAAAGACTTCCAATAACTGACCGAAAGTGATGATTTCGGGATTGAAATGAATTCTGATCACTTCTGCGTGGCCTGTGTAACCACCACAAACTTCCTCATAAGAAGGATCCGCTGTTTTTCCGCCTGCGTAAGCACAGTAAACTTCTTCTACACCGCGCAGCGATTCAAAAAGGGGTTCCAGGCACCAGAAACAACCTCCGCCAAGGGTAGCTGTTTCAGTTTCGGACAATATCTTTGAATTCATAGAAGTTGGTTTTGACCCGGGCAATTGTTCTGGTGTACAGCCAACAAGTCCGAGCAAGAACAAGATAACCGGCAGGTGCTGTTTCATTTCCGGATTTTTTTTCTGATAACGTCGGATTTATTAAATAAGTATTTCAGTAAATAAATGTAATTTTGCAGGGTGAGTTCATTCAAAGATACCAAAGCCCGTAGTCTGGTCAAAGGCATTACCTGGAGGGTAGTGGGAACGATTGATACTTTTCTGCTCGCCTATTTGTTTCTCGGTGAGTTTTCACTTGCAGGTCCCATTGCTTTAACAGAAGTAGCCACTAAAATCCTCCTTTACTTTCTTCATGAACGACTGTGGAACCTGGTAGGCTGGGGAAGAAAAGACGGTCATGTCTCACATTTGCGGAGCATTATTAAAGGGATTAGCTGGCGGGTGTTCGGCACCATCGACACCATTTTGATCAGCTGGATATATTCAGGGAATCCCTGGGGTGCGCTGAAAATCGGGATATCTGAAGTACTCACCAAGGTACTGCTGTATTATCTTCATGAACGTTTGTGGGCGCTATTCAAGTGGGGCCGCATCCCGGTGGGGGATGCTTCCGTTGTGGTCTCAAAATAAATTAACTTTTTGTTGACTTTTCTCAGGATTTGTCGTATCTTTTCGGCGAAATTCATTGAATTACAACATAACCCAAACGACATGAAAAGTATAGCCTTGTTTTTAACGTTTATGGTCATTTCTCTTGGTCTGGCAGCGCAGACTGCGGACTTCATCAGCAGGCAGGACTTCGAGAAGGAGAAGACGCTGCTGAATGAAAAAATCAGGGCGGCCAGGGCTCCCACCTATGAATTGCGTGGAATGTATCAGACGCAACAGGAGTTAATTGACAGTTTATTCTCAGGTGTGAATGATTTACGACGGGTCTCTGATCTGGATCGTTTGCAGGTGGGCGATCTCCGAGCACGGACTACGAAGGCAGAGGAAGAGCTTTTGATACAGCGGCAGGCCCTTCAGTTGCGGTTCACCTGGATCGTCGTGTTGCTGGCCTTAACTTTTCTGATCAGCTTACTGTTTTTGTACCTGATGTGGGGCAGAATACATAAACGAATCAGCGGGATCGAAACCGATCAGGAAAAAACCAACGAAGCTCTGAATCTTCACATCAAAAATGCAGAGGAAGAGATTGAATCACTTCATGTTGCGATCAGGGACCTCAGTGAAACTTTTGAAAAGAAACTCAGGGAACACATGCAGCAAAGTGATTCGAAATTCCGGATGATATCAGAAGAAATCACAGAAGCGGAAAAGAAAGCGGAAGAGAAGATACAGGCCAACAAAAGCTCAATTACCAGAATTACCGATGAGTTGGAGCAGAGAACGACCCAGCTGGCAAGTTCAGGCAACGAACTGAAAATTTTCCTGGAAAAGGTTCTGGGTGAAATTAACTCCAAAACCCGGCAAATTGAGGAGCAGCTCAGGGGGATTAAATCCTTTGCCGAGGAAGGGGATCAGAAACTCGGAAAAGATATCGCCGAACTGGCAAAAAAGAATGCTGCAAACCAGCAGGAGCATGAGAAAAAGCTGCAGAGCATTCTTGATCTCGCCATAAAGTCCCACGAGAAAAAGCCTCATGGAAAATAAGTGCCATGGCCCTGCCATGCGGGATTCCGTTAACTCAGATGTCTCTGCTAAATCCCTGTAATTTTAGTACGTTCATGAAATTCAGGTTCCGCGAAAAAAAAAGGGCTGACCATTAAAGGCCAGCCCTTTTAAATTCAACCCGGTGATTATATGAGTCCCTGTGCCAGCATGGCGTCGGCTACTTTTACGAAGCCGCCAACGTTGGCGCCGTTCACGTAGTTGATGAAACCTTCCTTGTCTTTTCCGTACTTTTCGCAGGTTTTGTGAATGTCGATCATGATGTTGTGCAGTCTCTGATCAACTTCTTCACGTGTCCAGCTCAGACGCAGGCTGTTCTGACTCATTTCGAGTCCTGAAGTTGCAACACCACCGGCATTGGCAGCTTTACCAGGTCCGTAGAGGATTTTCTTTTCGATGAAGATTTCCACTGCATCCGGTGTAGATGGCATATTGGCCCCTTCCGATACGCAGATGCAACCATTGGCCACGAGGGTCTTGGCATCTTCGCCGTTCAGCTCATTCTGGGTTGCACTGGGCAGTGCAATGTCGCACTTAACACCCCAGGGGGTCTTACCGGCAACATATTCGCATCCGTATTTCTTGGCATATTCCTCAATACGTCCGCGTTTAACATTCTTGAGTTCCATCACATAGGCCAGCTTTTCAGCATCGATACCTTTGGGGTCATAAATATAACCACCGGAATCAGAAAGAGTTACAACTTTTCCGCCCAGCTGGGTTGCTTTCTGTGTGGCATACTGGGCCACGTTTCCTGAACCTGACACCACAACGGTTTTGCCTTTGAAATCCAATTTGCGGGTTTTCAGCATTTCCTCAGCAAAGTACACCTGTCCGTAACCGGTAGCTTCGGGACGGATGAGGGAGCCTCCCCAGCCGATGCCTTTTCCTGTGAGAACACCGGTGAACTCGTTGCGGATCCTGCGATACTGGCCGAACATGAAGCCGATTTCACGGCCACCAACTCCGATATCCCCGGCGGGAACGTCAGTATCCGGACCAATGTGGCGCTGGAGTTCGAGCATGAAAGACTGGCAGAATTTCATCACTTCATTGTCTGACTTGCCTTTCGGGTCGAAATCAGAACCGCCTTTACCACCGCCCATGGGCAGGGTTGTGAGACTGTTCTTGAATACCTGCTCAAATGCCAGGAATTTCAAAACGCCGAGGTTTACCGTGGGGTGGAAGCGGAGGCCACCCTTGTAGGGGCCGATCGCGCTGTTCATCTCAATACGGAAGCCGCGGTTGATCTGAGCTTCTCCTTTGTCATCCAGCCAGGGGACCCTGAACATGATCACGCGCTCGGGCTCGCAAATACGCTCCAGGATGCCGTTGTATTTGGGATTCTCTTCAATAAAGGGCATCAGAGACTCAACAACTTCCCTGACGGCCTGGTGAAATTCAGGTTCTGCCGGATTTTTGGCAATGACCTTTGCCATGAACTTTTCAATCTTCTCGTGCAATGGATTCATAAACAAACTCCTTATTTTAATTATGTATTAATGGTTTTGTGAATCAAATAACATGGCGAAAATAAACCAAATTGAATGGCTCGTAATATGAATTTTACTATTTTTTTATTACGTAATACATTATTTTTGAGATAATTAAAACACTTACTAAGGATAAGTAAAACACGTATTACAAAATCAGTAACGGACTTATTTCTTTGATTATGAAGGCATGCAGATAATTAGTAATATTGTCATGATTCAACATAGCGAAAGCTACCAATACCAGCAGAAATGGAAGAGTTACTGGACAGCCAGAAAAAGCTTCAGAAGCTTCTGGCAGAGAATACGGAGCGCCTGAAGGAACTGGCATGTATCAATCAGACCACCCGCATTCTGCGGGACAATAAATCGCTGCCTGAATCGCTACAGCTGATCGTAAATATTATTCCCCGGGCATGGCAGTACCCTTCGGCAACGGTGGCAAGGATTACATACAACAGCCTCGTGTACGTGTCGCCCGATTTTGCTGAATCACAGTGGTTGCAGGCTCAGGATTTTGAGACGATCGACGGGAAGAAAGGTAAAATAGAGGTCTTTTATCTCAGAGAGTATCCTCAGCTGGATGAAGGTCCGTTTCTGAAGGAGGAACGCAACCTGATCGATAACCTGAGCAGTATCATTTCAGGCTATATCAATGGTCTGCGGGCCAAGGCCATTATCCGCAATAAACCTGTCGGCAAAGAAACGCCGGACCCCGGGCCAGATAAGCGGGAAGACACCATTTCATCACGTCAGCTCCTGCAGCGTTACCTGAGCAAGCAGAACTACGACCGCGATATCTTTCATGACCTGATGCCTTTCAAGGTCCGGGAGATTCTTATGATCGCCAATCTTTATGATGCGTACAATATTGAAAAAGAGGGGCATTTTGCCGAGCACATTCTCGGGGAATACCACCAGTTGAACCTGACCTCGATGCCACGGGTGACTGGCGTTTCATCTGAGGAAGAAGCTTTTCAGCAGCTGAATGCCAAGCATTTTGATCTGATCATTATCATGATGGGCGTGGATAAGCAAACCCCCGCCATCATCAGTGAGAACATAAAAGAAGAGTATCCTTATATACCGATCTTTCTTCTGTTAAATAACAATAGTGACATTGAGACCTATGAGCGCAACCCTGAAAGGTATAGTGCAATCAACAGACTCTTTGTCTGGAACGGTGATACCAAGGTGTTCTTTGCTATGGTGAAATACCTTGAGGATAAGGTGAACCTGGAAAATGATACCAAGGTGGGACTTGTACGTGTCATTCTTTTGGTGGAAGATTCCTCACGCTATTATTCACGTTACCTTCCGTTGCTTTACAGCAATGTACTTGAGCAAACGCGACGAATCATTGAGGATGTCAGCGCTGATGAACTGCTCAAAGTCCTGCGGCTCAGGGCTCGTCCGAAGATACTGATGGTGAGCAGTTACGAGGAGGCCATCGAAATCATCGATCAGTACAGGGAACACCTGCTTTGCCTGATTTCCGATGTCAGCTTTTTTAAGGGAGGAGAAATCAGCGACAACGCAGGGGTAGATCTGATCAAATATGCCCGCTGCCAGGTGAAGGAACTGCCCATCATCATGCAGTCGTCGCAGCAGGAGAATGCAGTCATGGCCTATGAAATGAAGTGCACTTACATTGATAAGAATTCATCCACATTATTACAGGATATTCAAAGCTTCATCACGCATTACCTCGGGTTTGGAAATTTCATATATAAAAATGCAGAAGGGGCCCAGATTGCAGTTGCGCGGTCTCTCAAGGAATTTGAAAACCGCTTGCAAACGGTACCGGACGAATCCCTGCTTTACCACGCCAGGCGTGATCATTTCTCCCTCTGGCTTATGGCCAGGGGAGAGGTTCAGATCGCCAAATACATCAATCCATACAAGGTGTCGGACTTTAAGACAGTGGCAGATTTGCGTGAGTTTATGCTCAATGCAATCCGCCGCCACCGGGTTGAGCAGAACAAAGGCAAGGTAATCAGTTATGATGAGGCAGAGATCCTGGAAGAAAGCAATGTGATGTCATTGTCGGCCGGTTCACTTGGCGGAAAAGGCAGAGGCGTCGCATTTATCAATACGCTGATCTACAATTTCGATTTCCATCAGATCATACCGAATATCAATATCCGGGCGCCCCGGACCCTCATCATCGGGACCGACGAATTTGAGTATTTCATGGACCGGAACAACCTCAGGGCCTTCGTGATGGAAACCCGGGATTATGAAGAAATCAGGCGTACATTCGTAACAGCGAGGCTTTCTGAGGGCCTCATGAGGAAGCTCAAGCGCATACTGAAGCAGATGGAGAAACCACTGGCCGTTCGTTCATCAGGAATGTTTGAAGATTCATTAATGCAGCCATTCGCCGGAATTTTCGAAACCTATCTTCTTCCCAACAGTCACCCTGATCCGGATGAAAGACTGAAGCAGTTGTGCGATGCCATTAAGCTGGTGTATGCTTCGGTATATTCGAAGATCGCCCGGGGATATGTGGAAGCCATCCATTATAAAATTGAAGATGAGAAGATGGCGATCGTTCTGCAGGAGGTGGTGGGGAACCGCTTCGAGGACGTACACTATCCGCATGTCAGCGGTGTTGCACAATCCTATAACTATTATCCATTTGCTCATATGAAGCCTGAAGAAGGTTTCGCAGTGGCTGCGCTGGGTCTGGGCTGCTACGTGGTCGAGGGGGAGAAAGCCTACCGCTTTTCACCGGCCTATCCCACAACGGATATCAACAGTCCGAAAGATCAATACAAGAATTCCCAGGTGCACTTTTATGCTATTGACCTTTCAAAGCATGACGTAAATCTCCTCGAAGGTGAATTCGCGGGACTGGCCCGGCTTGACATTGATGTGGCCGAAAAACACGGTAACCTCAGACACTGCGCCTCGGTATATGATTTTGACAGTGAGCGGATCATTCCGGGACTGACGACGGCAGGACCTCGCATACTGAATTTTGCCAATATCCTGAAATATAATTATATCCCTCTCGCTGAAACCATACAGGTGGTTCTGGATATTGTCAAAGAGGCCATGGGCTCACCGGTTGAAATTGAATTTGCGGTGGATCTGAACAAGGATGAACGCAACCGGGCATCCTTTTATTTGCTTCAGATCAAGCCCCTTATCGGTAGCGCACAGGATTTTGAAGTGAATATGGATGAAATTGACCAAGAGAAAATCCTGCTTTATACCGAGAAGGGAATGGGTAACGGAAAGATCGATGATATCACTGACGTGATTTATGTAAAGACAGAAATTTTTGATAAGAGCCAGACGGAGCAAATGGCCAGGGAAATTGAGAAGATCAATGCGCAATTTACCGACAGCGGAAGAAAATACATCCTGATCGGCCCCGGTCGATGGGGAACCCGTGACCGCTGGATCGGCATCCCCGTCAACTGGCCGCAGATTTCTAATGCAAAGATCATCGTGGAAACCAGTCTCGAAGATTTCCCTTTGGACGCTTCCTCCGGATCGCATTTCTTCCACAATGTCACCTCAATGAATGTAGGTTATATGACGGTTCAGCCCGAACTCCTGTCGAGCTATATCCGGTATGTCAAGCTGGAAGAACAGGAACTGGTGGGTGAGAGCACTTATTTCCGGCATGTTCGCTTTGCAAAGCCACTCGTAGTTCGAATGGACGGAAAGAAAAGGATTTCAGTGATCAGCGAAGAATAATGCACCGCAGGCTCATACTGCAGCATTTGATTTCTGTTGAAGGGTTTCCAACACACTCAGGCATTCCCGGACTTCCGCAGGTGTATTGAAACGACTGAAAGAGAAACGTATAGAGGGACCTTCCTGCTTGTTTCCGATGGCATCAAGAACGGCAGATCTGCTGACAGTCCCCGAATTGCAGGCACTTCCGCCGGAAACGCAAATCCCTTTCATATCCAGTTGCTGGAGCAGCATCGGGCTCCATCGTTCAGCAGGAAATGTGATGTGCAGCAGGTTGTAAAGCCCATTTTCGCCGGTATCACTGTTGCAGATGATCCCGCTGAAACGTTCACGCAATCCTGCCAACATGTCGTTTCTCAGTCCAGAAATATAATCACGCTTCTTCTCCAGGTCTTCATAAGCCAACCTTAAAGCTTCTGCCATTCCGGCAATCCCGATGATATTCTCGGTGCCACTGCGCATAGTCCTTTCCTGGCCCCCGCCATGGATCAGCGGACGAATCCGAATACCGTTTTTTATATAGAGGAAACCGATACCTTTCGGGCCGTGGAATTTATGTGCCGAGCAGGATGCAAACTGTACCGGCAGATCTTTGAACGAAATGGGGTATTTACCAAGGCTCTGAACCGTGTCGACCAGCATTATCGCCCCGTTGTGCTCACAAAGGGATGCTGTTTCCTCCAGGGGAAGCAGATGGCCGATCTCGTTATTGGCATGCATCAGGCAAACCAAAGCATGCGGGTTTTCTTTCAGCAAAGCCTCAAGAACTTCCTGGTCAACATGTCCGTTGGGTAGCAATCCTGTATTGAGGATCCTTGCCCACGAACGCGCCCGGATATCCTGCAGGGTATGAGTAACCGCATGGTGCTCAACAGGGGAGGTGATGATGGTTTTTATATCCAGGTCAAGGACTGCTCCATAGAGGGCAGTATTAATGGCCTCTGTACCACAGGAGGTGAAACAGATCTCAGATGGTTCTGCATGAATCAGTGATGCAATCAGTCTTCGGGCATCTTCAATAACCACCCGACTCTTACGCCCTTCCAGATGTACCGAAGAAGGGTTTCCGAAGCACTCGCGGAGCACCCTTTCCATGGTTTGCTGCACAAGAGGATCCACGGGGGTGGTGGCCGCATGATCAAAGTATATCATGGTGATCAATCAATACGGTGATTTTTTATTAATCCCGATGTCTGTTTTGGGATTCTCAAGGGCATTGATCTGCTTGAAATCCTCGTAACGGTATATGGTGCTTATGCTGTTCTCATAACCACCGCTATCGACCTTGACGTATGAGAAGGGCATACAGAGCGTCTCCTGCTTGTATTCACTTAAACAGTTTTGAAAATCTTTACCATACAAGCGCAATGCATTCAGGAAATAAAGGCCGATGTCATAGCCCGCAAAGGCATACTCGTCGGGTTCAGTTTTAAAGCGCTTGCGGTATTCCAGAATGAACTCCCTGACCGGTTGCCGCGAATAATCAATGAATGCGTATGACTGAATGTGGAGATTAATGTTGAGCAGGTATTCCGCTTCCAGGCTGGAATAAACCTCCCATTCTTTCAAGCCAAAAACAGTGAGCGGGAACTTAAAACTCAGTTCACTCAAATTACGGATGAAATTGGAAATGTTGGCTTCTCCATGGACATAACTGATCACCACATTGACACGGTCGGAGGCCATATTCTTAGTGGCTGCGGATAAACCATCCTTCACGTAATTGACCACGAAGTAATCCCTTTTCGTGCTATCCTCACCCAGTACTTTGGTATAGGCGTCAATATCTTCCTTGTCACTGTCAGTCCCGCTGTGAAGGATGATGATGTTGCATCCTGGCCAGGTTTTTCGCGCGTAATCAACACATTGACGGGCCTGGGTTTCAGCAGAAGCAACATTTTTGAATACATAGGGATTATCATTGACAAAATAGCTGTGCGAAGTAAAAGGATTAACAGTCTTGATCTGCTTCTCCTTCGCCCATGGTGCCACCAGCTGGAAAGCCTTACTGAAAAAGGGCCCGATCAGCAGATTCAAACTACTGTATTCTTCTTTTTTGATGATTTCAAGCGTTTTTAAACTGTCTTCCACAACATCATCCACAAAAAGATTGACAGATAAACCAAGTTGCCGTACCGAATCCAGTGCCATCATGAAACCCTCGTAGAATCCTATAAAAGCAAAGGAACTATACTGCTTCATCGTCTTCTCTGAATCAGAAGTGTCAATATAAACAGCACGTTCGAGATACAAGGGCAGGAGCAGACCTACATTATAACTGGCCAGCATCCCGGTTTCCATACATTTAAAAATAATCGTGTCTTTTGGCTTATCGGGTGTCCGGGCCTCTTCAGTCTTCACCGGTACCCTGATCTGCTGTCCGATGTGAATGGTTTCATTCAAACCGGGATTGTTCATCTTCAGATCATCGACCGTAATGCCGTATTTGCGTGCAATGCCAAAAAGGGTCTCATCCTTTTGTACCACATGGATAATGATGGTGTTTTTCCCGAGTGTAGTACCGCTGCCACCTTCTCCGGGAATGGTGATCTGCTGTCCGGGCCTGATGTTATTGGGCGACAGGCCAGGATTGGCTTTTAGCAGATCTTCTATCCTGACTTTGTAATGCTGGGCAATCTGGGTCAGTGTTTCCCCTTCAACCACCGTGTGGACCAGTGGAGGGGCTGATGACTGCTTTTTGACCGGGATTTTCAATACTGCATTTACCTTGATGACCTTACGGGCATCAGGATTGGCCTCGTAAATATCTTCTTCGGTCACACCATAGGCTTTAGCGATAGCGCTCACCGTTTGGCCTTTTTCAACAGTGTGAAGATAATAATTCTTCCCGCCAATATATTCTTTCTTTGTGGATATTTTTATATCCTGAGCCCGGGTCACAGTGACCAGCATCAGCATAGCTGCAAACAGCAGTATTATTCTTTTCAAACTCATCTTGTCCGGATGATTATGATCATGTACTATTCCCACTCGATGGTTGCAGGAGGTTTTGAACTGATATCGTAAACCACCCTGTTGACCCCTTTAACTTTATTGATAATGTCATTGGAAACTTTTGCCAGAAATTCATAAGGAAGATGAACCCAGTCGGCCGTCATCCCGTCGGTTGAAGTTACAGCCCTCAGCGCTACCACATGTTCATAGCTGCGCTCGTCGCCCATTACACCCACCGTTTTAACAGGCAGCAGGATTGCAGCAGCCTGCCAGACTTTATCATAGAGCTCTGAGGACTTAAGTCCGCCAATGAAAATATCGTCCACTTCCTGCAGTATCCTTACTTTCTCCGGGTTGACCTCTCCAAGGATCCGAATGCCTAATCCGGGTCCAGGGAAGGGGTGCCGGCCGAGGATCTGTTGAGGTAAGCCCAGACTGGCGCCGACTTTCCGGACTTCGTCCTTGAAAAGGCTGTTCAGAGGCTCCACCACCTTCAGTTTCATATACTCGGGTAAGCCGCCCACATTGTGATGTGACTTGATTGTCGCGGACGGCCCTTTCACACTCACCGATTCTATCACATCCGGGTAAATGGTTCCCTGGGCAAGCCAGCTAACCCCTTCGATCTTGTGCGCTTCGGCATCGAAAACATCAATGAAGGTTTTACCGATGGCTTTACGTTTCTGTTCCGGATCCGTAACACCTCTCAGAGCATCCATAAAGCGATCCGAAGCATCAACACCGCGCACATTCAGCCCCATGTCACGGTAAGATTCCAGTACCTTGCTGAATTCATCCTTTCTCAACAGTCCGTTATCGACAAAAATGCAGAACAGATTCTGACCGATGGCCCTGTGAAGCAATGCCGCAGCCACACTGGAATCCACACCGCCAGATAAACCGAGAATGACCCTGTCGTTCTGAATTTTCTCCTTCAGCTGGCTGATGCTGATTTCGACAAAACTATCGGGTGTCCAGGACTGAGAACAGCCACAGATACCGGTGAGGAAATTTTTAAGCAGCAACATCCCTTCCGTGGAATGATATACTTCAGGATGAAACTGTATTCCCCAGGTTTCCTCTCCCTGAATGCGGAATCCTGCGACCTTAACTTCAGGTGTGCTGCAGTTCAGAATAAAGCGATCAGGAATTCCTGCGATGGTATCTCCGTGCGACATCCAGACCTGGCTGCCATCGGTCATACCTTTCACAAGAGCATCATTCTGGTCGATCCATGAGAGCCTCGCTCTTCCATATTCCCTTATTTTACTGGGCAGGACTTCACCACCTTCGGTCTGGGCAAGAAGTTGCGCTCCATAGCAAACAGCCAGCATGGGATATTTTCCTCTGAGTGCAGTCAGGTCGGGATGCGGTGATCCTGCATCCCTTACAGAATAAGGACTGCCTGACAAGATGATTCCTTTAACGGTCTCATCCGGAACGGGATATTTATTGAAAGGATGGATCTCGCAGTAAATGTTCAACTCTCTGACTCTTCGCGCAATTAATTGGGTGTACTGAGAGCCGAAATCCAAAATTAGGATCTTTTCCAGCATGGGTTCTGATTAAGGCGCAAAAGTAAACATTTTGCTTCTAAATGATCAATATTCAGGCCCTGAAATGCCTTTATGCCCGCCAGTGAAAGCAAAACAAAAGCTGCCGGTTTTCACCGACAGCTTCCGGGGTTTAGGAGGGGGCAAAAAATACCTTTAATGATGAAACAGAAACGGGGAAGTGGTTGATTGGAATAATGACGCTTGGAGAAATGAAAATGGTTGTCCGGAAAAATAAATTATCTGAATTATTTTTCCTGTTCAATCACCCTGACCGCAGCCTCTTGTATCTGTTTTAACGGCACGCCCTGCAAGCATAAGGCGGTTATAGCCGCCATCAGCCCGTCCATTTTTTCGGATTCCGGCAGAACATCCAGTTTCAGCTCGTACTCAGGCTGACCTCCTGTAAAGAACCGGAATACCCCGTCGGTGAACAGCAAGGCCCTTTCACCGTGGGCGATATGCTGCCTGATTTTGTTGTTGTTGGCCGTTTTACTAAAGAGAACAGGTTTGGAATACAAACGCTCAAGCATGCCGTAACACAGCGGGTCATCAGCATTGAGTATAGTGAAGCCCTCTTCACAAACCTCTTCTGCAACCACTGAATACGCATAGGCCACATCTTCAGGAAGCTCCAGGTCGTCATGGGTAACCATCTCATCACCGACACTGAGAACAATCCCGCAATCTGCCATATGATATCCCAGTCCGTGATCAAGGATGCTCTGTAGTGAAACCTCCAATATGGCGCAGTCAATAAAAGGATCTTTCAGGACAATACCGGCACTGGCTGCAGAGGAATGGTCTCCTTCCATGATGCATTTCCCGCCGATGGAAAGTCTGTTTCTGTTTGCAAGGCCTGTTATGTAACCTGCATACTGCATCCCCAGATCAATGATCTGGCTGCAGAATGCTGCGCAACTTTTTCCGCTGACAGCGATGATCTTAGATCTGCAGGATGAACTATCCGGGAAAAGCATATCCAGGATGGGGCGGGCCACATTTCTGGCCTGACCGCCGGCTGGGTTCAGGTGCATACGCAGACCAGGGGAAGCATTGACCTCCAGCACGACACCTCCCTGTAAATCCAGTGCTTGCTTAATATCCCGGCAGATCAGGTCAACACCTGCGATGTTAAGTCCGCATACCGCAGCAGCCCGTTCAGCAAGGAAAACAGTATCCGGATGCACTTCTTGACTCACATCTTCTGAATAGCCGCCGAGCGCAGGGTTTCCCGAGTTTTTCAGCCTGATACGCTGCCCGGCTCCGGGGACCGAATCTGCATGAAGGCCCATTATCTGCAGGATGTCGAGGCTTTGTTTGTCGAGTTCAACCAGGCTGAGTTTCCCCTTGTCTCCCTTCTCCCTGAAAGGCTGTGTATTGAGTTCAGCGACAAGCATACGTACCGTCCTGATGCCATCACCCGTAATGAAAGGAGGGGTCAGCCTGGCTGCGGCCACAAAGCTACCGTTCACAATCAGGATCCGGTAACTTTCACCACTGATGAATTCCTGAACAAGCACATCCTGTCCGCTTTGCGCTGCAAGGTTAAAGGCAGGGAGCAAGGCCCCCGGATCAGTGATATTAAGAGAAATCCTCTCTCCCCGGCTGCCCCCTGAAGGCTTCAGGACAACTGCTCGATTCAGAAGATTCAGAAAGCCGGCAGCTTCTGAAGGATCCTTCGTCCTGATGCATTTGGGAACCGGGATGCCGGCATCGGTGAGCATTTTGAGGCAGAGAAAGGTGTTGTCAGCCGTTTCTACCGCGATTTGTGAAGTATCTGATGCAATGGTCGCCCGCATTCGTTTCTGAAAACGGCCTGTCCCCAACTGTATCAGGTTGTACTCGTCAAGCCTGATCCAGGGTATTTTCCTTTTTTCTGCTTCATCGACAATGGCCTGCGTCCCGGGTCCGAGCAGGTTTCTTTCCCTGATATCGATGAGTTCATCCACTACGGCCGACACATCCAGGACTTCGTCCTTCAGCAAAGCGTTAACCAGGTCAAAAGCTGCGTGGCCGGCGCGGATTCCGGCTTCCTCATCAAAGAAACGGTAAATCACATGATAGGTTCCGGGACTCAGGGTTGAACGGGTTTTGCCGTAAGCCACGTCCATCCCGGCCAGGGTCTGTAACTCTATGGCGCAATGCTCGATCACATGTCCAAGGAGTGTCCCGGACTGTACCCTCTGAAAAAAACCGCCGGGTTTTCCGGGAGAGCAGTGATGGTTATACAGTGAAGGTAAGGCTGCCTTCAGCTTCTCATAGAAACCTGCAATGTTGTTGGTGAAGACCTCGTCGTAATCATTTAAGTTAATTCGCAGGAGCACGACGGGGCCGGCGCTGAAATAATTTGCACCGTGGAGTACCCTGCTTGTCTCAATACTGGGTAAAATCATCGGCTGGCCTGACATCCTTAAGGCAGGAAATTATTTAAGGAGAAAGCTCAGGTCGCTGCCCGGCTCATACTCGCGGCATTCTTCGCCATATTTGAAGAGACGCATCGCTTTTCTGCCTTTCAGCAACATTTTGGATCCATCAACATGGAAAAGGGAAGCTTCTCTCAATCCGGTCACAATAACTTCGGGGTTGGCCGCCAGGAATTCCTCGATCCGCTGCTGGCGGGTTTCTCCGCCATGGCCTTCGGGGTGTGCATCCAGGTAATGCGGGTTGATCTGAAAGGGGAGCAGGTTCAGGCAGTTAAAGCTTTCAGGCTCGATGATAGGCATATCGTTGGTGGTCCTGAGGGTGGGACAGGCAACATTGCTTCCTGCACTCCAGCCCATGAAAGGCAGTCCGTTCAGCGCACGTTCACGGATGGGCTTCATGATGCCCAGCTGGTGCATTTTATGAACCAGCATAAAAGTATTGCCCCCTCCCACAGCAATGGCTTCAGCTTCATTCACAGCTTTCACAGCATCGCTTATATGGTGGATCGATTGGATCTCCGCACCGAATTCTTTATAAACGCCGGCCACCCTGGCCTCATAATCGTCATAAGTGATAGTGACACCTGCAAAAGGGATAAAGAGTACTTTGCGTATCCCGTTTGCACTGATGAAGTCATTCAGGTATTCCTTCGGCCAGCCAAGATAGGCTTCTCCAGGATTCGTCGAGTTGCTCAGTAAAAGGAGTTTCATGATTTGTGGTTTTATGTTCTATGGCAAAGATAACACTTTCGCGGACATTTATGCCCCGGATCAGGACAAAGGCAGAGGTGAAAAACCTATCTTTGTCTGTACTCATTGGCTCAAATTCAGATATTACAGGGATGATGAACGAAAACCTTACGGAAGTGCTCAGGCGAGCCTGCGGGAATGCCCCGGCAGCTTTGTTATGCAACCTGTCCGTGCGCGGCAGCAGTGGGCTTCCTGTGTCGTACGAACTTTTCGATGCAGGTTTTCCCATCAGGAAATTATTTACGCCTGAGCATGGCATATCATCCCAATCACCCGACGGCCAGGCACTTGATGATGGGAGAGATACATATACCGGGCTGCCGCTCATCAGTTTGTATGGTGAACGCATGAAGCCTTATGCACAGGATCTGAATGATGTGGAAGTAGTGATTGCTGATCTGCCCAATATCGGATGTCGTTTTTATACCTACTGGTGGACCATCACTCTCATGATGGAAGCATGTGCTGAAGCCGGTAAAAAGTTTGTACTGATCGACAGACCGAATCTGAGCGGAAGATCTCAGGAGGCCGTCGAAGGACCTTTGCTGGACGAGGAGACATGTGCTTCATTCCTGGGCCGATGGAGAATGCCTCTGACCTTTCATGAAACCTACGGCGCGCTGGTCAGACATTTTGCGCCAAGGCGTATTAAAAATCCGGATTACAGCATCATAGAAGTTCCAAATGCAGAGAATAGCGCTGAAATCTTTATTCCTCCTTCACCGGGAATTCCGACTCCTGATACGATTACCATTTATCCGTTTACAGCACTTTTTGAGGGTTTGAACCTGAACAATGGCAGAGGCACCACTCATCCTTTCTTTGTGCTCGGAGCACCATGGATCGATGCAATTCATTTTCTTTACGCATTCAATGATCTTGAACTGCCCGGCATACGCGCCGCTCTCTATACGTATGTGCCGCTGTGGAGTCGTTATGCAGGAGTCAAATGTGAAGGTCTGTTCTTTAGCATCACCGATAAAACGGCTTTCAGGCCTGTCTTCTCAGGGATCAGGCTGATGAACCTTCTGTCAGTGCTTTATCCCGCACAACTTCAGGAGGCCACATATCCTACACATGCCAATCCGGCAGGGCAGGGGCACCTTAATCTCTTACTGGGATTGGCCGGAGCATTTGAAAAACTTTGTAATGGAAGCAGGCTCTTGCCGCAGGAAGCCTTATCTTTGTGCCGGGCAGGCAAATGGTAAGACCTGACGGCATCATTCAGTTTAATTAAATATTCAATAAATCATTATATCATTATGACAAGGAGCTTTTCATTACTTTTTTCATGTATAGTGTTTATATTTATGCTGACTCCCGGTCTGTCAGCCCAGGACTGTACCTGTGATCAATGCAGCGGAACGGGATGGGAGCCAAAGGAGGAGAGATGTAACGTCTGCGGTGGCGGAGCCAAAATCACCTGTATCCGGTGTAACGGAAAAGGCACTGAACTCTGCACATTTTGTTTCGAGAGCGGTGTGGTTTCGGTGTATTGCTCCTCCTGCGGTGGTACAGGAAAGCTGAACAATGAAACCTGCGGAACCTGTCAGGGAAGCGGAAAAGTCAATGAGCCATGCAGCAATTGTGACGGCAGGGGACGGCTTCCCTGCGGTCGTTGCGGGGCAAGCGGGACGGAAGACTGCACCATGTGTTTCGGAACCGGCTGGAAAACATGGAAGTATCCATGTTCCAAATGCGGGCAGACCGGCAAAATGCCCTGCGAATGATCCCGGTCTTCAGTATTGTTCCAGAATGCGGTCAAGCAGGCCTGACCAGTTGACATCTCCTTCTTTTCTGCCAAGTCTCACAACGACTATATTTTTCGCCGGGTCCACGACGATGTATTGCCCAAGGAATCCGACAGCCGCGAAGCGGCCTTTTCCCAGCAACCACCATTGACTGGAGTAGAAATTCTGATCGGCGGTGTAAGGTTTGATGCTTCTTTCCACCCATTCTTCCGGGACTATTTCTTTTCCCTGCCATTTTCCCCGGTTCAGGTATAAACGGCCGAATCTGGCGAAATCGCGCGCGGTGGCGTTCAGGCAGCAGAACGCCTTGACCATGCTGTGTTTCCTGCTGTCGATACTCCAGGTGGCATCACCTTCCATCCCCAGGGGTTTCCAGATTTTTTCCTCAAGATAAACTTCCAGATCCTTGCCTGTGGCCCTTTCGACAATAACACCCAAAAGTTGGGTAGCTGCGCTGATATACTGAAAATCCTGATCGGGTTTCTCCTCGCATTTTAAGCGTGGCAGATATTTGCCAAGATTTCTTCCGTAATAATACTTGGCCACATTTCCGAATGGATTGAAGTAGCCTTCATTGTATTTAAAGCCCGTCCTCATTTGCAGGAGGTGATCAATCGTAACCCCCTTCATCCCCTCATCTTTCATCTCCGGAATGTATTTGGTGATGGGATCCGATACACTGCCGATGGCTCCTTCTGCCACGGCAATTCCAACCAGCGCCGACACCACGGATTTAGCCGCCGAAAAAGCAGGGTGAAGGTCATGCTCCCCGAGAGGCGGATAGTAGCGCTCAAAAAGGATGGTGTCATTGCGTATGATCAGCAGAGCCAGGGTTTTGTTATTCACCAGGAATTCATCAAGGCTTTTGTTTTGTCCCATGAAATCATCCGGTATCATCGGTATCTGCTGCCGGGAGGTCTGATGAAAGCTGAAAGTTTCACCTGAGCGGTGAACCACTACATGATCAAAACGGCGGGCATCTTTTACATCTGCAAAATTCCAGATAATGAAGCGCCCCACGTGACAGGAAGCCAGCAGGAGCAGGATTGCCGCAAAAAAAACGATGCTAAGTCTCGCGTTTGTATTCATTCTATAATTGTATGGCGATCTGGACCTCAAATCCCCTGTAATTCAGACTTGAGGCCGGAAAATCAATGCTTTTCTGTTCCAGCAGTTGCCCTGCCTTTCCGCCTGTATACGTTCCGGCAAGATCCAGTTTAGATCCCCCCATGTAGTAAAACAAACCCGGGGCAACGGCCTGTTCATCATTGAACCAGATACTGACAGACAAGCCAAAAACCCATCCGTGGTTGATGCGGTTCTTAAAATGCATATCCGAAGTGCAGGCATCCCAGCCCTCGTAGTTCCTGAGCATTTCATCCATATTCCCCTGCATGACGCGCGGCATAATGTTGTATGCTCCAAAATAGCCACCGCAGAAATCAAGGTCAATGGGACCGATAGGTATTGAAACGGCAGGCATAACACTCAGAAGCACAGAATAGAATGGCCCGATCAGTGGCTTGTGATTCGGATATTCCCCGGGGATCCCTTTGACAGACATCCCCCCGATGTTGTACACTGAACCACCCGGAATGAGTTTAATGTAACGGAATCCGCCGAAAACAATGGGTTGACTGTAACTGAGGGGTGCAAGGGGAATAGAAAAAGTTCCTTGCTCCGGAAAAAAATAACATAGTCCTACCTGTGCCCTGGATTCTTTGTAAAAGACTGATAATAAAATAAATATTGTGATCAGGGATACGTTTCTGATTCCTTTCATGGGATGAAATATGTTTATATGATCTCCTTCTTGCAGCTTACAATATTAATAAATTTCGACCGCAGACTGAACATATGCAGCCATTTCCTGATTGCTTACGTCCTGAAATTTCCAAACCGGGTATTTTAATGCACAATTCTTGATAACATATCACGATTGCCCTAAAGCAGATGTTTCCTTACCTTTGCATTTCATCCCTGTAACTTATGCGTTTCTGCCCTGCGCCCCTGTTGATTTCTGCTTCGCTGTTTTTTATGGCGACAGGTATTGCAGCGCAGGTCGTGATCAACGAGGTTTACGTGAGTCCTCCCAACTCATCAGGATCGACCACCAATGTAAATTCCCTCTACAATACGGATCCCGCAGACCAGCCCCCTTATAACAGCGAGTGGATCGAACTGTACAACACCCATCCCTGCGATACATTCGATCTTTCCTGTCATACCCTGGCGAGCAATATGCAGCCACCATCCGGCGCCGGGTACGACAATTGGGGCGCCTTTACCTTTCCACAGGGAACCAAAATCCCGCCTATGGGATTTATTATCATTGGTGGCAATGCTTCCATGGTACCACAGCTCGATTTTAATATTACAGCCTACCGGCAGGCAGGGCTGGGGATTTCAGGTCTGAGTGGAGATTATTCCCGCTGGTTCCTTCGTGACGAATATGGTTGGATAGCGCTTTATGACCCGTCGGGCCAGCCTCTTGATGCTGTCTACTGGGATATATATGGATTACCGGCCAATCTATCTGTTCAATCCGAATATGCAAGCGCTGTCAGCACCAGCACCTCTTGTTCAGGATATCAGAGCTATTCTGCCGCCCGTAATATTGCAGGCATCGAATATGCCGGGAAAGTCATTCCTGCTACCCATCAGTCCCTGCAAAGAACCGAAGACGGCGCAGCAAGCTGGTATTCCACTGCGGTGAGTTTTACACCGCGGACCTGCAATGGCGATTGCGCCGGCCCGCCGGAAGTCAGCTGCAATATAACGGATGAATCCTGTGCCGGTGGAGATGGGGCGCTCAGCGTCAATATCGTTGACGGTCATACCGGCCCCTATACCATTCAATGGATCTATCCCGTGGTATCAGGTGCGCCATCGCTCACCGGATTAACATCGGGAACTTATATCGTCAGTGTAACGGATGCTTATAACTGCTTCGTGGTATATGACACCGTTACGCTTAGCCAACTCAGCGGTCCAACGATTCTGGTCGATCAGGTGGCCCATGAGTCCTGTAACGCATCGAATGGCTCAATTTCACTCGTTGCAGGAGGTAATAACCTGCCTTTTCAATACGCATGGAGCAGCCAGCCCTCACAAAACAGCCCCCTGCTTCAGAACCTGAGCGCGGGAACGTACAGCGTAACTGTCACAGACAACCTTGGATGCACCGCGACTGCATCTGCCGTGATTGTCAATCAGGCCGGCCCCGAAGCGGGGATCAGCCAGATTCAGAATGAAATGTGCAGCGCTGCAGATGCTCAGATCATTACCTGGGTCAGTGGCGGTACGCCGCCTTTAAGTTATGCATGGAACTCGTCTCCATCACAAACCACGCAGAACCTGACAGGTGTGCACGCGGGAAGCTATACCCTGACGGTCACCGATGCAAACGGCTGCAATGCCTTTGCAGATACAGTTCTGACTGATACCCCTCCGCCCGTGATCAATTTCATGAATGTGTCGGATGAAACCTGCCATATGTCGAACGGAACGGCCACCCTGCATATCAGCGGCGGTCATCCCCCATACACTTTCATCTGGGCCGATTTTCCCGGCTTAGAGGATACCACCCTTGTCAACCTTCATGAAGGCAACTTCATGGTTAGTGTAAGCGACAGTTTCTGTACCCTGACTTCTGTTCTGCAGATACGCAATATTCCGGGACCCACTGCTGGTTTCAGGGTTTACCCCGATGTTGCAACAATAGAAGACCCCAGGATTATCTTTTATGATGAGTCTTTCGGAGCCACTGAATGGCACTGGGATTTCGGCGACTGGTCCTACTCAACGGCTCAGAGCCCGGTGCATCTTTATGCCGATACCGGAATATTCAGAGTGCGTCAGATGATTTTTAACGATGAGGGCTGCATGGATTCTGTATCCCATACCGTACTGATCATGGATCCCATCACCCTTTTCATCCCTAATGCTTTCACACCCAATAGTGACGGGGTCAACGATTTTTTCAATGCCTTCGGGAATCATATTGCTGATTTTGAAATGAGGATATTCAACCGCTGGGGTGAGGAAGTGTTTTCATGTAATAATATGACTGTGGGCTGGGACGGCAATTATCAGGGACGAGCGGCTCCTGACGGGGTCTATACCTGGATCATCTGGTATAAGGAAGATTATATTACCCGCCAGATGGACCGGAAAAGCATACAGGGACATTTAAGTCTGCTGCGATAATTGATTTTCAGCGATGGACCAATCAGCTCAGGATAACTTGTACATGAACCGCTGCCTTCAGCTGGCAGCACTCGGTTTGGGCACAACTGCCCCAAATCCCCTTGTTGGTTGTGTTTTGATACACGACCAGAAGATTATTGGTGAAGGCTATCACATGAAATATGGCGGGCCTCATGCAGAAGTTAATGCTGTGGACAATGTTACGGAAAGGGACAGGATCCCTTTGTCAACGCTTTACGTGAATCTGGAACCCTGTTCTCATTATGGAAAGACGCCACCCTGCGCTGAAATGATCATCAGGCAGGGGATACGTAAGGTTGTTGTGGCTTGCACCGATCCATTTCCCCAGGTTGCAGGTCGTGGAATCAGAATGCTTCGTGAAGCAGGTGTGGAAGTCAGAGAAGGTGTGATGGAAAAAGAGTCCATTGAACTAAACCGGCGCTTTTTTACTTTCCAGCAAAAAAGGCGGCCCTATGTCATCCTTAAATGGGCGCAGACTGAAGATGGATTCATGGACCGGGAAAGAACACCTCAGGAATCAGGGATAATCTGGATCACGGATGCGAAGTTGAAATCCCTGGTCCACCGCTGGCGAACTGAGGAGGCAGCCATTATGGTGGGGACAGAAACGGCACTGAGAGATAATCCTCAGCTTACCGTCCGGGAATGGCCGGGGCACAATCCCCTTCGTATAGTGATTGACCGCGAACTCAGGCTTCCACCGACATTGGCACTCTTTGACAATTCGACACCCACCCTGATTCTGAACGGGATAAGATCGGATCAGGAAGGGATGAACTGCTATGAAAAAATGGATTTCTCTACTGATATCCTGCCTCCCTTATTTGAATTGCTCTACAGGCGGGGCGTGCAATCTCTGATTGTTGAAGGAGGGAAGCTGCTGCTGGATAGTTTCATACATTCAGCTTATTGGGACGAGGCAAGGGTGTTTACCGGCAGTATAAAGTTCGGACGTGGGCTTAGTGCTCCCGGGATCGCCTTTGAACCGGTGGAACAGATGATGATCGGGCAGGACCAGCTGAGTGTTTTCAGAAACCACGAGGCAATCTGAGATCATTCTGCGGATTCTTAAACAGCCCCCGGGTCATACCTGCGATTCCCGGCTTCCTTTCTCAATTTGATACATGATGTTAAGGGCTTCTTCTCTGTCGTTTCCGCAAATAAGAGGGTCAAAACTGAAGTTGGCGCAAACTGCAGGCCTGTCGGGAGAATCAAAGATAGCGCACAACATGTCCGGGGTGAGATGCGGACAGATGATCCCGGAGGCTTTGCCCTGCGGAAGTCCCGGAATAGCCGAGGATATAGAAGGTGCAATACAGCACGCCCCGCAACCCGGGCGGCATCTGTGCTCTGAAAAGGGATCGGCTTTCTCAGGCATAAAAATACTTAGTTGAAGGCATCTTCCACGATGCGCGCAATGATATCCCTGAATGAATAGCCGGCCTTCATGGAAGCCGCAAAGAAACCCCCGTTTTCCGAAAGGCAGGGATTGGTGTTGATCTCAAGCACGAAGGGATTTCCATTTTTGTCGACCCTGACGTCCACGCGAATGTATCCCGACATTCCGAAACTCTGCCAGCATTTCAGGGCGATTTCCTTCATGTGCTTGCGCAGGGGTTCATCCGCCGGTTCGTACTCATAGGTCCGGCGTGTATTTTCATATTCAAAACTATCTTCCTTCCATTTGGCATTATAACCCATGATCTTTGGTTTACCTTCCGGATAGTTCAGAAATTGCATTTCGGCGAGGGGCAGCACTTCAGGACCTTTTTTTCCGCCAAGAACGGCTATATTGAATTCGCGACCGTCGATCATTTCCTCAATGAAATATCGACCCTTCTGAAGCTTGCAGAAACTGCCGGTCACCGTTTGATCATCTCCTCTGAATACACTGCTCTCATCAATACCCAGGGAACCTTCTTCCCATGCCGGTTTAAGGATGTAGAAACGTGCGGGATCCAATACCGGTGATTCCTCCGGTAACCACCATCCTGCGGTTGGTATCCCTTTGGCCCGGAAATTTTCTTTCGCCAGTATCTTGTTTGTTGTAATAAACATAGGCTCCAGCCTGACACCACTGTAGGGCACCCTGAGGTAGTTAAAAAGGGCAGGGGCGAAATAGCAAAACTCACCGTTATTGCTGATGGACTCCACGAGGTTAAAAATCAGGTCAGGTTTGAAGTCGTGGACTTCTTCGATCACCTTACTCAGGTTAAAAGAAAATGGAAGGAGACGGACCTCATACCGCAGCTTGTGCAAAGCTTCTTCCACCATGGCGGCCTGTTCCAGCACGTCGAGTTCATCTTCCTGAGGATTTTCAGAAAGCTCGTTAAAATATATGATCGCTTTTTTCTTCATGAGTTTCCTGATTCGCGCAGGCGCAGCATGGCCGAGTCCATGATCATTCTGATCAGGTCCGTGTAAGAATATCCTGATTTTCCGGCGATGATGACAAGGTCAGAATCTACCGGATGAAGCCCGGCCAGAGGGTTAACTTCTATGAAGTTCGGAACCCCGTTCGCATCCATTCTGATGTCAATTCTTCCGCCATCGCGGCATCCCAGTCCTTTCCAGGCATCCAGCGCCAGTTGCTGTACTGCTTCAGCAGCATCATCAGTGGGTGTGCTGTATGACATGTATTCTTCGTAGTTTGCTTTATTTTCATAAGAATAAATGTCTGCAGCCGCGGATTCACGGAAATGACATTCCATCAAGCCGATGCTCTTCGACAAATCTCCTGTTCCGACAATGCCGACCGTAAATTCACGGCCCGGAAGGAAGGTTTCAACCAGAACGGCCTGCCTGTATTTATCCAGTTTCTCAAGACAGGAAGCCTTCAGTTCCTCCGGGTTCCTGATCTTTGAGTTCATGTTGATTCCTTTACCGGTTCCTTCGGCCACAGGTTTTGCAAAAAGCGGGTAGGGGAGATCGATGCGGGAAATATCATCAGGATTGCTGACGATTGCAAAATCAGCGGTGGGCAAACCGAGATCCCGGATGACACGTTTGGTCATCCCCTTATGCAAAGTGAGTGAGAGCACCAACGGATCACTGAATACATAAGGGATCCCGTAAAGGTCAAGGATGGCAGGGACCTGTGCTTCCCGTCCGATTCCATGGTAACCTTCACAAATGTTGAACACAAGATCCCAGCATTTTTCTTTGCCGATCGCATCGATCAGAGACTTTGCATGTCCGATGCGCTCCGTTGTATAGCCGCATTCCTGAAGTGCGTGGTCAATGGCATCAATGGTTTCGATCTTGTCAAATTCGGCAGCTTCCTCCTCGCTGAACCCCATAGCCTGATAATCGGCTTTGAGGTCATAGGTGATGCCAATCTTCATAATGAGATATAATGTGTACTTATTCTGATTGATCAGGGTACCTGAATACCTTGCCTTCAAAGTTACGCAACAATACGTCTTTGCCGTCCCTGCCCAGATAGTACTCAGGAAGCAGGGGGATTTTGCCTCCTCCGCCGGGTGCATCAATGACGTAGGTCGGAACCGCATAGCCAGTCGTGTGACCTCTCAGCGACTCAATAATTCCGAGGCCGGTCTCCACCGGGGTTCTGAAATGCTCAGAGCCCAAAATGGGGTCGCACTGGTAGATGTAATAAGGGCGCACCCTTATCCTGAGCAAAGCGTGCATCAGGGCTTTCATCACAGAAGGCTGGTCGTTGATCCCTTTCAGGAGCACTGTCTGACTGCCCAGTGGGATCCCTGCATCTGCGAGCCTTGCACAGGCTTCGCTGACTTCAGGACTGATCTCATCAGGATGTGTAAAGTGGATACTGAGCCAGAGAGGGTGATATTTTTTCAGTATGTTGCACAGTTTCTGTGTGATTCGCTGGGGAAGCACCACAGGGACTTTTGTGCCGATGCGGACAAACTCAATGTGGCGGATCTTTTTCAGCCTGGCCAGAATGTAACTGATATCTTCATCCTTCATCGTCAGAGGATCTCCGCCGGAGAGCAGAACATCGCGGATCTCAGTATGCGATTCAAGATACCGGAATGCTTCTTCAAGATTTCTGACACCGAAATGGCATTTGTCTTTGGCTACCATATGTGAGCGCGTACAATAGCGACAATAGGTAGAGCAGAATCCTGTAACGAGGAACAAGGCCCTGTCAGGGTAACGGTGAACAATATTCGGAACCGGGCTGTGACCACCTTCACACAAAGGATCCGAGGCTTCCCCGTTCTTCACGATATACTCATCGATCACCGGAATCACGCATTTTCTTATCGCATTGTCCTCTCCCGAAGATTCAATAAGGCTGGCATAATAAGGGGTAATGCGCAAAGGAAGGGCATCTTTATTACCCACACCTCTGAAAAGTTCGTGATCTGCCAGACTGAGAATTTTTTGCAACTGCTGCAATGAGGTAATGCTGTTTCTGATCTGCCAGCGCCAATCCCTCCAATCACTCTCCGTGGCCGCAGGGTAATATGTCTTCAGAAATTTCAGTGAGCGGGAACTCGCCGGTGGTGTTTCTTTGCTTAGGGCAGATGGGCGTTGTTTTTTCTCATGCTTGATTGTAAGCGGGTAACTTACCGGTGGGCTGAGGCTTGGAGGCTCTTCATCGTTTACGAATTCGAGCTCTTTGATCTCTGATAGGTCCGGACTTTTCTTTTCCATTTCCTGGTTTTATGATCCCTCTGCAAAGAGGTCGTTTGAATTTAAATCAGCTATACTTTATTTTCAAAAAAAGTATGCGAATATATACCCACTTTATTGTATGGAAATCCATAAAATTGATTATTTGTTAACACCGTTTTCAACATTTCTCTCCTGATTCATTATTTTTGCCAGGTATGTTTTTCGAAGTTTCCAAAATATTGCATTTCATGCTCTCTCCGGTGACCTGGATCGGGATATTGCTGCTGTTGTCCCTGATCCGCTTTAAACGCAGGTTTGGCAAGTCGTTGCTGATAGGAACATGGGTCGCTTTTCTCTTCTTCTCAAATTCATTTATTGTAGATGAGTTTATGAGAATTTCCGAGTACGAGCCGTCGGAGGAAACGGGTACTGAAGTCTATGATGCGGGAATTCTTCTCGGCGGGGGCATGGTGACATCAACGAGCGGGGGAGAGCTGATCTTTCAACAGAACACCGATCGTTTGTTGCAGGCCATTGATCTATATCAGAAGGGGAGGATAAGAAAAATATTGATTTCAAGCGGGTCAGGAAGCATGGTGTTCCGCGATATGCTCGAAGGTGCACTGCTCAGGCGTTATCTGATTTCGATCGGCATTCCTGACAGTGTGATACTCGTTGATTCCGTTTCACGAAATACATATGAAAACGCAGTTCAATCGGCGCGCATAATCCGTGACAGCATACCGCAGGGAAAATTTCTACTTATTACCTCAGCACTTCAAATGCCAAGGGCCATAGCCTGTTTTAGAACGCAGTGCATATTTCCGGT
>CALGYY010000092.1 GCA_937934705.1 uncultured Bacteroidota bacterium | reverse complement strand
GCGCCAAAGCCCCAAACTACCCGCAATGACCTCCCCGCGCCGTAATGACAGGCGCAAGCACTGCTCCACATTAGCAAAAATGAATCATCATGCGCCGTCTACATCTTCACAAACTTCTTCTCCTCTTTTTTATCCCTGAAGCGCACCTGTATGGTGTAAACGCCGGCGAGGAGGGGGCTGGTATCGTAAAGGATCTTGGTGAATCCTTCCGGCGCCTCGGTGTCGGAAAGGGTGGCGATGCGCTTGCCGGCTTCATTGTATACATCCACCTGCAGAAGGTCGCCAAAGGGCAGTATAATGTCGATATTCAGCTGTGTGCTGACGGGATTGGGATAAGGATCGGCTACCACGAAAGCATCGTTGAGCACTTCGCACTGCTCATTATTGGTGGGATTGTCGTCGGGTTCGTATCCGGTAATGGCTGCACTCACGCAGGCATAGTCCACCGTGGCTCCTGCCGGAATGCTGATCGCGGCGTTGAATACGTAGTGCATGCTCTGTCCCGGCTGCAGATCGCCCGACCACTGCTCACGTATTCTGCTGCTGCCGTTAAATCGCGCGGAAAGATCCAGTTGGTCGATGCGGAAAGTTCCGGTATTCATAATGTCAGCTTCAATGCGCAGCATGCCATTATCATTCACCGCCTCTGTGGCTGTAACGGCCACGTCGCGACTGAGCATCATCACATAGACCTTTGCGCCGGCCTGATCACTGCAGCCCTGGGGACTGTAGGCCGTCAGCAATACATCGTAGACCCCCTGGTTCAGATAAGTGTGAGCGGGATCCTTCAGCAGGGATGTTTGTCCGTCACCGAAAGTCCAGAGCCAGGCGCTGCTGCCGGTTGAAGTATTGTCAAAGTCAACCATCAGGGGTGCGGTGCCGAATTCCGGCTCAAACTGAAAAGAGGCCACCGGCAATGGAAATACACTGATGATCTGAGAATTGGTGTCGCTGCAGCCATTGGAGGTGGTCACTTCGAGCAGCACAGCCACATCGCCCGTATCTGCCGGGGTGTAAAAGGGATGTTCGTCGCTGCTGAGGGTCACCGGACCTGCGCCCGGAGTAAAGGTCCATAGCCAGGAGCTAATGCTGTCATTATAAACACCTGAGGAGTCGAAAATCTGCGATGCTTGTCCCAGGCAAAGGGCTCCCGGTGCGATCCAGGCAGCAGGTTCGGAAAAGACGCTGACCGGAAGCGTAGTCTCTGCTGTACAGCCATTTAAGGAGCGAACCCAGAGGGTGACATTATAGGTTCCTACGGCAGCATACAGGTGGGATGGGGCCGGATAAACAGAAGTGTCCCCGTCGCCAAACGTCCATTTTCTGTCCATAATAGTCTCATAGGCTGGCACATGAGTAGTGTCTGCAAAATAGGTTCTTTCCCCTTCGCAGGTGTGCGACCAACTGAAGGCGGGCTGGGGAGAATTTCGGATGATCACTTCCCGGCTGAGTGAGGCATTGCAGCCTGCGGCGCTGCGTACGGTGAGACTCACGCTGAAGGTATCTGCAGATGCAAAGGTGAACTGCGGGTTTTGCAGTGCGCTGGTATCCCCTGCACCTGGCTGACCGAAATCCCAGTGCCACTGGTTGTTGGTGCCGAGGGGATTGCTGCTCATATCGCTGAATAGTATACTTTGACCGCTGCATCCTTTGGCGGGGGTGAAATACACCTCGGGATTGGCCCAGACGACCACATTTTTAGAAAGGCTTTTAAAGCATCCGGAATCTGTCACGACCTTGAGGGAAACCGGGTAAACACCGTAGTTGCCGTATACATGCGTCGGGTTCTGGACGCTGGCAGAATCGCCATCGCCGAAGGCCCAGCTCCAGCTTACGGGCACAGAGGGCGGCGGGGCGCTGCTGAGGTCCTGAAAGTTCATAAGCTGCCCGGGGCAGACGGAATCGGCTGTAAAATTCACCACGGGGACATCTCCGCGGATAAACACGGTGATGGTATCTATAGCCACGCATCCCCGCATATTGGTAACGGTAACGGCATAATCGGCATAGCTGCCGGGGGGGGCATTCATTTGAATGAGCGGATCTCCAGAGCCCGTAGACCACTGATAGCTAACGGCTTCAGCCTGTCCCACGGCCAGTCCCAAAATCTCTCCCCTGCAGGCCGAACGATCCGGCCCCAAAGAGGCGGTAAGGGCGAAGGAGTCGATGGAGATCAATGCTGTGTCCAGGTATTGACATCCGATAGTATCAGAGATGGTAACCCAAAGTGCTCCTGCATTTCCGTAAGTAACAAGATCAGTAGTGTCCCCGTTTGACCACAAATATGAGTATCCGGCGCCCATGGCAGCGTCGAAGGGCGCTGAAAACCCTTCGCACAATATAGTATCGGGAAGTACCGGCTTATTGTTCAGCAATACAGTTATGGTATCATAAGAAATCTGATCAAAAGCATTTGTGGCCATCACCCAATAGGTTCCCGATTGCTGAACATCAATTGAGGAAGAAGTTGCTCCGGTAGACCACAGGTAATACCTGAAGCGGGTGCCTGCATCAAGATTCACCGCACACAGTCCATAATCAGCGTAAATGTCAGGCCCTAGGTTAACAGGCGGAGCATACCGGCATCTAAGATATCCTTCAAGCATCGTCCTTTCCAGTGAATCAACAACATCATGATAGATGATGATTTCAGCTAGATCACCCGATAGTTTTTTCTGGTAGAAGTACCCATCTGCAGCGCCAAGTACCCAGTTCGCTGTACCGGGATAGGTATGTGCACTGTTGTCAGAAATGCTCCTGATGTGGGTTGAATTGCAGTACAATTCCCATCCCGTTGACGATTTTGTATATGTGAGTATGTAATACCGCATGGAATCGATATGGTCTGCGGGGCCCAGAGATACGCTCTGAAAAGCACCACCGGCACCGGAAGCATTGGTCCCGTTCCCATAAATCCCTTTGCCGACACCAAGATACCAGGACAGGTTATCTGCATGGCTATTATCCCACGTCCCAAGGAATGCTTCTTCATTATTCCTGGTGGGCCCGGGAGAGACTACTGCGATGAACGAATATTCTGCAGCAGCAGCCTGGGGAAAGCGAACACGCTGATCTCCGTCGAACCTAAGTAAAGCACGGTCATTTAATTCTGCAGACGAATCAATCCAGACCGGCCGGTAGTCGGGATTTATCTGGAATCCGTCCATTCCATTGCCTGAGAGATCACCCCAGTCAGAAACTTTGCCGGCGGTATCGGTGATTATCAGAGAATCAGACCGGAACCATGTAGCCAGATCAGCGATGGCTTTCGGATTATAACAGCTGAATTTCTGACCCGGTGACCATGCTGAATCTGCAGGCAGGTTCAGGTAACGTGTGCGCCAATAATAGGTGTTCCCCAGGACAAGCCCGCTTACCTGAAACTGTATGCCCGAAATCCCTGAACTGTCCATCAGAATAGTTGTAAACGAAAGATCCGAGGCTAATTGCAGTTGGAAGTGATCGTTGTATTCTGAGGACCACACCAGTGATGTGAATGTGTCCTCAACAATGAAACCGCTTGTGGGGAATACTGGAAGGGCACCCGGCTGACTTAATGCCGGCTTGAACAGGAAGATCAGAAAAAACAGGATCAGAAAGGGGTTTCGCAGTCTTATCATACTCATGATCATATGACAAAAATACGGAAAAAACCCCCGGAATGTTCAAAAAATGCGAAATTTGTAACGTCAGGGATGCCCATGCCATGAGTAAAACCATTATTGACAGTACTGGAAAAGGATTACAGTTTCAAAGTCTTAAAGAACTGTATCTCTACCGTGATTTGTTTCTCACCCTGGCCTATCGTGAATTCAGGATCAGATATGCCCAGACCTTTCTGGGGTTTTTGTGGGCAGGACTTCAACCCCTTGTTACCCTGGTGATTTTTGCCATTGTCTTCGGGCGCGCTCTGCAGGTGGATACATCCGGAGTGCCCTATCCTGTGTTTGCCCTAGCCGGGATGAGTGCCTGGATGTACTTTTCCTTTGTCGTTAGTACTTCCGGGAAGTCTCTCATCACAGATCAGGCAATGATATCAAAAATATACTTTCCCCGAATCATTACCCCATTATCAAAGGCTCTTGTTGGTCTGATTGATTTTGCGATCACGTTCATTCTCCTGATTCTGTTTATGATCTGGTACGGGGTTAGTCCTTCACCTCATATGGTTTGGTTACCTGTTTTTCTGCTGATGGCACTGCTGGCATCGCTGACTTTCGGAATCTGGGTGAGTGCACTCAGTGTGCGGTACAGGGACATTCAGCATATCATCCCCTTCATGGTGCAGGTTGGACTGTATGCAACACCGGTGGCGTACCCGTCATCACTTATTCCGGAAAAATACCAGCTTGCATATTTCCTGATCAATCCGATGGCCGGTGTTATTGAGGGTTTCCGCTGGAGCATCATCGGGCAGGGTGAAGTACAACCCCTGATGTTTTATTCTTTTGGACTGATTGCTTTGCTTTTTATACTGGGATTGCTGTATTTTAAAAAGGTGGAACGCACCATGGCTGATATACTCTGAATCATCAGAAAATGTCTGAATTTGCTGTCGTAGTAAGTGGTTTGGGGAAACGATACCGCATCGGTCGGAAGGCCAGCGGATCGCTCAGGGAAAGTATTGTCAATGCGTTCCGCAGATCAGACAAGGAAATTACTGATTTTTGGGCATTAAAAGACGTCAGTTTCAACCTGGAACAGGGTCGGGTACTTGGAATGATCGGAAAGAACGGAGCAGGAAAGAGCACATTGCTTAAAACATTATCGCGCATTACCTGGCCCACTTCCGGGAGAATTGAAATCAACGGACGCGTTTCCTCGCTTCTGGAGGTGGGAACTGGTTTTCATCCGGAACTTACTGGCAGGGAGAACGTTTTTCTCAACGGAACTATTCTTGGCATGAGCCGCAGAGAGGTCAGGTCAAAATTTGATGAGATCGTTGATTTCAGCGGCATAGAACGTTTCATTGACACCCCGGTTAAGCGTTATTCATCCGGAATGTATGTGAGACTAGCTTTTGCGGTGGCTGCACACCTGGATCCTGAAATTCTGATCATCGATGAAGTGCTGGCAGTGGGAGATGCCGACTTCCAGAAAAAGTGTCTGGGGAAAATGAGTTCAGTTGCAGGAGAAGGGAGGACAGTGATTTTTGTAAGCCATAACATGTCTGCAGTAAGTTCATTGTGCGACACAGCCCTTCATCTTGAAAAGGGGAGAATCAGGACCATTGGTCCAGTTGATGAAGTGATCAGGCAATACATGAAAGGAGACAGCCTGCATGAAGGAGCAGGAAAAGACTGGCTGACCCATCCCCCTGTTCAACAGGATGAGAAGGTCCGCTTAATGTCGGCGGGTATCCGCACACCGGAAGGCACTCCTGTTTCAGATATCCGTGTGAATCAGCCGTTTGATATAGTGTTCAGGTATCAGATTCTGGGGAAGGACTGCCGGCCGGTGCCCAACATTCATTTATTTACTTCCAGGGGTGAGAAAGCTTTTGGTTCAGTGGATACAAACCGATCCCTTCAGTGCGAACCGGGAATTTATACCGCCGGGGTCAGGATACCGGAGAATTTCCTTAATGAAGATACTTATACCGTTGGCTTCGCTTTGTCCACCCTGAATCCTGTGATCGTGCATGCATCCGACTACGAGGCCTTTTCGTTTGAGGTGCTGGATGATCTGGATGCAATCACCCGTAATGAGTATAAAGGACGCTTTGATGGTGTGATACGACCCTTACTGCAATGGAAAACTCAAAAAACAGGAGATCTATGAAAACCGTCATTTTTGCCGGCGGCATCGGGAGCCGCATTTCTGAGGAGAGCATCAGCAAACCCAAACCCATGATCGGAATTGGCGCCCATCCCATTTTATGGCATATCATGAAGATCTTTCACAGCCAGGGACACCGCGAGTTCGTCATTTGCCTGGGATATAAGGGATACATGATCAAGGAATATTTTCTGAATTATTTTCTGCATAATTCTGACATTACCATTAATACCCGCGATAATAAGCTCACGGTCCACCAGAGTGCACTGGATGATTTTACCGTAACCCTTGTTGACACGGGAGAGGAAACACGCACCGCGGGCAGGCTCCGCCGTGTGGCAGAATACGTGAAAGGAGAACGTTTTTTCCTGACTTATGGTGATGGTGTGGCTGATATTGATCTGGGTGCTCTTCTGAAAACGCACCATGATCAGGGTCTTACGGCCACCATGACCATCGTTCAGCCCGAAGGAAAGTTCGGAGCGGTTGAAGCTGAGGAGGGCGGCCGCGTGCTGAACTTCAAAGAAAAACCCAGGGGCGACGGTCACTGGATCAATGGAGGATTCTTCGTGCTCGAGCCAGGGGTTTTCAATTACCTCGACGAGCATGCTGACCAACAGATGTGGGAAGACGAACCGCTGGAAAAACTGACCGCGGCCGGTCAGCTTGCAGCTTACAGACACAAGGGTTTCTGGCGTTGTATGGATGCCATGAGGGATAAAGTCATCCTGGAGGAACTCTGGAACAAAGGAAACGCAAAGTGGAAACTATGGTGATGGAAAACTGCTTTGATGGTATTTACAGGGGACGAAAAGTCTTTGTTTCCGGAGTGACAGGATTCAAAGGCTCATGGCTCGCGGCATGGCTGCAAATGCTGGGCGCTGAAGTCACCGGCATATCACTGGATCCGCCCTCAACTCCGAACCATTTTGATCTGCTCAGATTACAAACGACTTTTGAGAAGGCTGATATCAGGGATTATGACAAGTTCGAATCCGCTCTGATCAACAGTCAGGCTGAAATTGTATTTCATCTGGCAGCGCAGGCTTTGGTAAGCGAATCATATCTGGATCCGCTTGGAACATTCAGCACAAATATCATAGGAACCGCTAACCTGCTGAATGCCTGCCGCAGAATTTCAACGATCAAGGCCATCGTTGTGGTTACCAGTGACAAGTGCTATGAAATAAAAACCGGTGTGAGGGCTTTCCGGGAAGAGGATCCTCTGAGCGGTTATGATCCTTACAGTGCCTCAAAGGCCTGTGCAGAGATCATTACTTCCTCTTTTTACAGATCTTTTTATCAGCTGGATGTCCCGGGGCATGCTGCAGCTTTGATTGCCACAGCCCGTGCAGGAAATGTGATCGGAGGGGGAGACTGGGCCAGGGATCGTTTGATTCCGGATCTCGTTCGTGCAGCAAGCTCTGGCAAACCTGCTGTAATCAGGCAACCCGGAGCTATTAGGCCCTGGCAACATGTGCTGGAATCACTCAGCGGATACCTGTTGCTTGGAAGCCTCCTGTGGAAGGGGGGAAAGAATTTTGCCGGACCATGGAATTTCGGACCGGATCAGGCAGGAAACCTGAGTGTTTCTGAAATCCTGCACCTTGCCTCTTCTTTCTGGGAAAGGTGTACCTATGAGATTCTGAAAACTGAATCTTTTCATGAAACGGAATGTCTGATGCTCGATAATACCAAAGCCAGAAGAGAACTTAGCTGGCAGCCTGTATGGGATATTCAGCTCGCACTTGAAAAGACTATGCTATGGTATCGCGCGGCCATTGAAGATCAAAGAATCATCACCACAGATCAGATTCTTGAATACACTGAAGCGGCATCTGAAATGCATTTGAACTGGATAAAATAATGAAGATCATCCCTCAGTCCATTGAAGACGTTTTTCTGATCCGGCCGGATATACACAGTGATGAGCGCGGTCAGTTTCTTAAACTTTATGATGATGAAAAGCTGGCTTCTGTGCTGGATTTTAAGGTCAGGCAGATCAACCGTTCTTTCAACCGCCGCAAGGGAACATTCAGGGGACTTCATTACCAGGCTCCCCCTTTTACCGAGGCCAAGATCGTAAGCTGCATAAAAGGAAGTGTCAGTGATGTTATTCTTGATCTTCGGTCCTCTTCTGCGTCATTCATGTGTCATGCCATCATTGAACTCACAGCAGAGAAAGCGGATATGCTGTATCTCCCGGCCGGAATTGCACACGGGTTCATCAGCCTTGAAGATCATACTGAAATGCTGTATCTTCACGATGGCGATTATGTTGCAGGTGCAGATGCCGGAGTCAATATTCTTGATCCGGTGACGGGTATTGTTCTGCCGTTAAGCATTGAATGTATTTCCGATAAAGACAAAAACCTTCCATACTTAAGCCCTGATTTCCGTGGAATCTGAAAAGCGCTGCCGATACTGCAACACCAGGCTGGAAAGGGTCCTTCTCGATCTCGGAGAAGCCCCCCCATCGAACTCCTATCTGACTCAGGATGACCTGCTGAAACCGGAAGCCCGTTACCCGCTGAAAGCGATGATCTGTGACAAGTGTTTTCTGGTGCAGCTTGATGAGCCTAAAAAAGCCAGGGAAATTTTCAATGCTGATTATGCTTATTACAGCTCATACAGCAAATCCTGGCTGGAGCATTGCCGGAAATTCGCACACGACATTATCCCCGGATTATCTTTGCAGACCGGTGATCTGGTGGTTGAAATCGCTTCAAATGACGGATACCTCCTTCAATACTTCCGGGATCACGGGATGGAGACGTTGGGGATTGAGCCCGCTGCAGGAACTGCGGATGTGGCCATTAAGCGGGGGATCCCGACAATTGTTGAGTACTTCGGGCAGGAACTGGCCAACCGGCTTAGAGTTGAGGGCATTCAGGCAAAACTTCTGATCGGTAACAACGTACTGGCACATGTACCGGATATCCTTGACTTTGTTATGGGAATGAAACAGGTTCTTCACCCTGAAGGAACCATCACGATGGAGTTTCCGCATTTGTTGAACCTGATTGAACAGACACAATTTGACACGATCTATCACGAGCACTTTTCCTACCTTTCGCTCGGAACCGTCAGTTCCATATTCAGGCATTGCGGACTGATTGTACATCATGTGGCAGAAATCCCGACTCACGGAGGATCCCTGAGAATTTACGCCGGACATGAGACGTCAATGAAAGAGCCCACACAGGAGTTCATGAGGGTAATCGGGAAAGAAACTGAAAGCGGGTTGAACCGACCGGAAGGTTATCATTTATTTGCAGAAAGAGCAGGGAAGATCAGGACTGATTTTACGGATTTCCTTCAGGCGCAGAAACTCTCAGGTAAGCAGGTTGTTGCTTACGGAGCAGCAGCCAAAGGAAACACTTTGCTGAACTTCTGCGGAGCAGGACCTCAGGAGATTGCCTTTGTTGCAGATGCATCTCCACACAAACAGGGTAAATTTCTCCCGGGAAGCCACATTCCTGTTGTTTCTGAAGCAAAGATCGGGGAAACAAAACCCGGATATGTAGTGATATTTCCCTGGAACCTTCGAGAAGAGATCAGCACACAATTAGCCTATATCAGGGATTGGGGAGGACAGTTTGTTGTTGCAGTTCCTGAACTTGAGATATTTTAACCACCATGAAAATTCTGCTGAGTGGCGCTACGGGCTTCATCGGGACCCATGTCCTGAGAATATTAATCCGTGACGGTCATCAGATTCATGCAACCGCCCATCATGCCCGGCATGAGCTTCCGGAAAACTTTCCACGTGATCAGGTCATCTATTGTCCATACCATGCCGGTAAGGAAAATACGGGGTTCAGCCAGTCATTCCGCGTTCCCGAAACGGTCATTCATCTGGCCTGGGAAGGACTACCCCGCTATCGTGAAGCATTCCACAAGGAGAAAGTTCTGCCTGAACAGATCACTTTTCTGGAAGATTTGCTCAGGAACGGATGCAGGAATCTGATCGTGAGCGGAACCTGCCTGGAATACGGGCTGCAGGAGGGCTGCCTCAGCGAAGATATGGATGCCCGGCCTGTTACAGCCTATGCTGAGGCCAAATATCAACTGCACCAGCATCTTCTGAAACTTCAGGAAGTACTGAAGTTTAAGCTCAACTGGCTGCGCCTCTTCTACACCTGGGGCCCCGGTCAGAATCCTGCTTCCCTTATCCCGCAGCTCGAACAGGCGATCAGGGAAGGCCGGAAAAGCTTCGATATGTCGCATGGGGAACAGATCAGGGACTTTGTGCCGGTACAGAAAGTCGCTGCCTGTATCGCCAGACTGGCAGCCAATGACAGCAACCAGGGAATTGTGAATATCTGCAGCGGCCGGGGACAAAAGGTCAAGGATTTCGTGACGGACTACCTTAAAGAACATTCGGCTGATCTTGTCCTGAATACGGGGGTTTACCCGGTACCGGACTACGAACCTTTTGCCTTCTGGGGAAATGACTCCAAACTAAAACGGTTAGTTGGAGTTTTGTAAATTTGCTGAAATTCATTGCGCGATCATTCCCAATAAACCATGAATTCCAAAACACGTATTATCAGAAGTCTTGATATGAAGCAGCTTGCCGCGTACATCACCCGACAGGTCAATCATTTTTTTCCCGACCCTAATCCCCTTGATGAGGAAAGAATGCTGAGCTATCTTCAGCACGCGGATGAAAGAATACTTGCATGCTTTGGCGGAGTTCATAAAAAGTACTTTAACCATCAGGGTTGTATCACCATTAATCATCTTCATTCCGATCAGTATTGCATGTATCTGAACATGATGGCACGACACAGTTTCAAAGAGGAAGAAGATGAAATGACTGCCACAAAACTCTATTACCTGAATAAAGCACTGCACGCCGTCGATATTTATTATACCGTTGAATTGCCGGAATCATTCCTGTTTGTACATCCGGTAGGAAGTGTGTTGGGGCCAGCCAAATTCGGAGGCTTTTTTGTAATGTACCAGAACTGTTTGGTAGGATGTCTGAATGATCAGGTGTTTCCGCAGTTTGAGGGCAGGACAATTCTCTATGCCGGGGCAACAGTGCTCGGTCATTGTAATATAGGTGATAATTGCATATTTGCAGCCCATAGTCATACTGTGAATGAGAAAATAAAATCCAATACCGTAGTCATAGGAGGTGTTCCTAACATACGAATGATTGCAAATTCAACAGATTTCTTTCAACGTCCGCCTTTTGTTTACGCATGATTTCTAACAAGCGTCCTTTCTTTTCCATTGTCATTCCGACTAAAAACCGTCCGGCTTACCTGAAGGATTCAGTCATAAGTGTAATTCGTCAGAACTTCAATGATTTTGAACTGGTCATATCCGACAATTACAACAAACCGTCCACTTATGAAGCAGTCAGCCAGTTTTTGAGTGATCAACGGGTTAGATATTTCCGTACCGACCATGAAATGAATATGCCCGATCACTGGGAGTGGGCAACCAGCAAGGCGAAGGGGGAATGGGTCATCCTTCTGGCCGACCGCAAACTCTTATACCAGGGAAGCCTGAAGCATATTCACCAACTGATCAAAAGGCACAAGGGGAGATACAGAAATTACAGTTTCAGGGTGAAGACCTATGATAACGAACTGGCACGTATGGGCTGGTATCCTGAAACCTGCAGCAGCCGTTCATTCAAAAGTCACACGCTCATTGAGAATTTCATTCATCAGAATTATCTTGACGACTCCTCCTTCGACCGGTATTTTCCAAAAACACTGAATTCCTGTTATCATCGCCTGCAGGCTGAAGAAGTACGCAGCCGCTGCGGAAATTATTTCAACATACACGGGGTAACTACACCCGACTATTCGTCATGTTTCATCAATCTCCTCACAAACGAAGAGATTTTTTACATCAGCCGTCCGGTGCTGCTGACCCAGGGGGAACAAAGCAGTAACGGACGGATCTTTACCAGCGGGAAAACCGATGCCTATAGAAATGCATTAGGCCTTTCTGACGAAGAGATTTACGCCTTTGTTCCCGTCAGAGCTCCTTTTGTGACCAACTGGCTGATGCATGATTTTATACTTGTTTCTGCTGTTCTCGGGAAGGAGCCGAAAGGACTTACCAACCCGGTGAATTACTACGCCCAGTTGATGCAGGAGCTTTCCTACAAAAAAGAACAAACGACGCTCTACACTTCCGCCCTGCAGCATGCCCTTTACAGGGAAGACAGAAGGATCAGAGAAGATGCTCAGGCTCTTTTTCTGAAAAGGCAAAATCACCCGGCAGTCAAAGCCGGTTTAAGAACCCATTTAAGGGATTTTATTAATTATCGCTTTTCGCACATCAAACCCATTAACCGGATGATGGGGTATCGCTTTTCTACAGCTCTTGAAGCTGCCGGTTTTGATAAACAATACGACCCTGGGAATAAAAAATAAAGCAGATGAGTTTTCAGTCCCTCGCCTTCCTTATTTTCTTCCCGCTCACGGTACTGGTTTATTTCAGTCTGCCCAAACGAATGCAGTGGCTCATTCTCCTGCTGGCAGGAATGGTTTTCTATGCCTGGGCCATCCCGCAATACCTGCCCCTGATCCTCCTGATTATCGCCATCACATACGCCTGCGGCAGGCTGATGGATTCGGGAAAAAGGGCAATGAAACCATGGGCCTTTTCTGCCGCAATCCTGATCATAATCCTTACCCTGGTAGCGTTCAAGTATTCAGGCTTCATCCTTGAGAATCTGAATCGTCTGACAGGTATCCGGGAAGGCAGAAGCCAGAATGTTTTTCTGAATCTTATTATTCCTTTGGGGTTATCATACCAGAGTTTTATGGCCATCTCTTACCTGATTGAGGTTTCCAGGGGAAATATCCGTGCAGAAAAACATCCCGGTATCTTTGCTTTATACTTGCTTTTTTTTCCGGTAATCCTCGCCGGTCCGATTGAAAGACCGCAACATCTGATCCCGCAGCTACATGAACGGCACTTCCCGAAACCCTTGAATTTCACTACCGGGCTTCGTCTGATGCTGTGGGGATTTTTCAAAAAGCTTGTCGTTGCTGACAACCTTGCACCCGTTGTTGACCAGGTGTATGCCAACCCTGCTGAGCAAAACGGCCTCACCTGGATGATCGCGACCCTGCTGTTTTCCTTTCAGCTGTATTTCGACTTCAGTGCCTACACTCACATCGCCATCGGTGCCGCCAGGATACTTGGTTTCCGTATTACGGAAAACTTCAACGAGCCGTACCGGGCAACATCGGTAACAGATTTCTGGAGGCGCTGGCACATCAGCCTTTCCACCTGGCTGCGTGATTATATTTTTACTCCCCTGAGTGTGCGCTGGCGAAATGCAGGACGGTTTGGCGGCTTTGCGGCACTTCTGCTGACCTTCCTGCTTTGCGGTTTCTGGCATGAAGCAGGCTGGGCATTTATTGCCTGGGGAGGCATTCATGGTTTGATCATGGGTGTGGAAAGTTTTGTTCTTCCTGTGATACACAAGAAACGAAAAAGGAAAGGGAAGCAAGCCTCCGTATGGAGCCTGAATACATCAATGCTGCTTACTTTCTCCATGGTCATGTTCTCCTGGGTATTTTTTCGTTCAGGAAGCCTGGAATTGACAATGAGGGTATTCAGTGACATTGCATTGACAAGTGTTCCGGCCATTCTCGACTGGAGCAGAGGAGCCAGCGTCCTGGGCGGTCTGGGGCGTCATTCTGTCTTTCTGCTTGCCGTTCTTGCTTTAGCAATTATCCTGGTGTTACTGGCTGAAAGGGGCATCAACCGCCCGGGCATACAGGCGGTCTTCCACCGTTACGCATGGTTGCGCTGGATCATTTACTTCATCTTGTTCTATAGCACCATTTTCCTTGGAAATTATGGCGAAACAGTCTTCATCTATGCAAGATTCTAAGCATTTCCGCAGACTGGCCTTAACGGGTCTTGGGCTGATTCTGCCACTGGCGGTTTTGCTTGTGTATTTTGCAGCGGCCGACCCTATGAAGTGTTTCAGGATGTACAGCAATCCACTGGAAAAGGGGGTCACGATGAACGACCGTATCTTTCAGTCCCGTTGGCTAGCATCACACCCCTTCCCTTACGATGCATTCATTCTGGGTTCTTCCAGGGGGAAGAGCTTTCATACCGAACCCTGGAAACAATATACAGGAGCATCATGCCCTTTCCATATGTGTGTCAATGATGAGAGTATTTACGGAATTGCCCGCAAACTGGAATATCTTGAAAAGGAAAAATACGAAATCAGGCACGTACTGCTCTTACTGGATCACCGGATACTGGGAAGACCCTATAATCCGGAGCCTCATATTTTCAGAGAGTATCCTGCAGTCAGCGGTGAATCCCCTGCAGCCTTCTATCAGCGCTTTCTGATTGCCTTTCTGAAACCATCCTTTCTGAAGGCCTGGGTGCTTCATTCAACCGCAGATGTTGAAGACCAGGTGTTTTTCTTTTCGGTGGACTTCAGGTACAATCTGTTCACAGGAGATCATATATATGCAGAATACGAAAGCCGACTGGCTGAGGATGAAGACCTTTTTTACCGCGAGCAGGCATCCGTATTTTATGATCGCCCAGCCTCAATGCAAAACCTTGAACCGGTGATTACCCGGGAAACAATCTCAGAGCTGGAGCGGATAGCGTCCCTGCTTGATCGGAATCACAGCAATTATCAGGTGGTTATCACTCCCAATTACGATCAGTTGAAAATGCACCCTGATGACCTGGAAGTATTGTTCTCCCTTTTCGGGCGAGATCGGATTCATGATTTTTCAGGAGTGAACAACTATACACAAAACATCCGTCACTATTATGAAGAGCGGCACTTCCGCCCCTTCATTGCCGATTCAATCATGGCGCAGGTATATCAACGGAAACCATAAGCCGAGTGCCTCCGGATTGTTTATCTTTGCTCAGATTCTGCCGAAGATGCCCTTCCACTCCCTCACTTTCCTGACATTTTTTCTGCTTGTTGTCATTCTCTATTACCTGATTACACCAAAGTATCGCTGGCTGGTGTTGCTTTCATCAGGCATGATATTCTATGCCTGGCTGATCCCTGCTTATCTTATTGTTGCCGCTCTTATGATGGCCGGCACCTGGCTTACGGCCATCGGAGCTGAAAAATATGCGGAGAAAGGAAAGTCACTGATCATTGCATGGGGGATCACCCTGATCTTAATTCTTCTGATCAGTTTCAAATACACGGCATTTTTATCCGCGAACCTGGAACACCTGGCTGCTGCCGCAGGTCTTCATTACCCGCTCCACATCGTCCGGTGGATTTTGCCGCTGGGGATTTCTTTTCAGTCGTTCATGGCGATTTCCTATTTGCTGGAAGTGAAAAGAGGAAACATCAAAGCAGAGCGCCATCCGGGGATCTTCGCACTTTACCTGATGTTTTTCCCCGTTCTTGCTTCGGGACCCATTGAGCGTCCGCAGCATCTTCTGCCTCAGTTCAGGGAGACGCATCGCTTTGACGTGCCGGGCATTTCTTCAGGGCTCCGGCTGATGATCTGGGGTTTCTTTAAGAAACTGGTGATTGCTGACCGCCTCGGAGTTTTTGTCAATATTGTTTACCAGGATGCACAAACCTACCAGGGTTTACCCCTGATCTGGGCGACTTTTTTCTTCATGTTTCAGGTATATGTTGATTTTTCAGCATATACGGATATTGCCAGGGGAAGCGCAAAGGTGCTGGGTTTCAGGCTCAGCGAGAATTTCAATTCTCCTTATTTTTCAACTTCCGTAACTGAATTCTGGAGGCGCTGGCACATGAGCTTGTCGGGCTGGTTGCGCGACTACCTCTTTATGCCCCTCTCTGTAAAATTCCGCCGGGCGGGCCGTTGGGGGCAAGCGCTTGCACTAATGATTACCTTTCTGATTTGCGGAATCTGGCATGAGGCCGGATGGACCTTCCTGATCTGGGGAGGGCTGCACGGGCTGGTTATGGTGGCCGAGTCCTTACTGATCAAAAAAAGAAAGAAGGGAAATGAGAAGTACCGGATAATTCTCAGAATTCCAGGAATCATG
>CALGYY010000091.1 GCA_937934705.1 uncultured Bacteroidota bacterium | reverse complement strand
GGTCGAAACCGCGGGCCGGCGCGGGCGTGAATCAAGCAAAAGTGGAAAAGAAAAACAAAGACTTACAATGACCCTGATGTATAATATTGCTGGATATGCTAAGAAAAAAGGTTCGGGAGCGGAGGGCTCCCGAACCATTTACGACTGAATCGTTAGAATGAAAGTCTTGTGAAATGTGCAGAAGGCTTTCTAATGCATTCGGCAGATTGCAGAAAGACAGGACACCGGGATCACCCGGCTTTCAGTTCTTTAATGGCCTGGATCAGGTCCGGCAGCACTTTCTGAACATCGCCCAGTATTCCATAGTCAGCCGCCTGGAAAATCGGAGCTTCGGGATCCTTATTTACTGCAACGATGCATTTGGAGGAGCTGACACCGCCCAGATGCTGAATAGCACCACTGATACCCAATGCAAAGTAAAGGTTCGGGGCAATGATCTTACCGGTTTGTCCGACGTGTTCGTGATGCGTGCGCCAACCTTCATCGGAGACAGGTCTGGAGCAGGCTGTGGCGGCACCCAGCAAAGCAGCAAGTTCTTCCAGAGGGGGCCAGTTTTCAGGTCCTTTCATTCCCCTTCCACCAGACACAACGATTTCTGCATCAGTGAGCAAAACTTTGCCCGTTACTTTGGCAACTTCTTTCACTGTTGTGGCGAAATCAGCATCATTTAATTGAGCATTGAAAGCTTCCGTCGTTCCGGCTGCCGGGCGCTCGACCAAACCGAAAGAATTCTGCGACAGGGTCAGCACCTTAAGCGGGGTTTTGACCATTACGTTTGCAAATGCTTTTCCGGTGAAGACCTTTTTGCGAACAATAAACGGATCCATGGATGAGGGGACTGCTGTGACCGCAGAAACGAGGCCGGCCTTGAGTTTCACACTGGTTGCAGGAGCCAGGGCCTTCCCGGCATTGTTATGTGCAAAAAGCACGAGCTTTGCGCCCTCCTTTTCTGCGGCCTGGGCAATGATTGCGGCATAAGCGCGGGTGACCAGGTGGGTAAGCCTTGAATCATTGAAGGTCAGCACTTTAGATGCGCCATATTGAGCCAGTTTAGTCAGCTCATCCTGAGCCACTTCACCAATAGATAGAGCCACCACAGGCATGTTCATGGCGGCCCCGATTTCTGAAGCATATGATATCAGCTCGAAACTGAGTTTCTTGAATTTCCCGTCCCAGTTTTCTGTATAAACAAGAATTGACATGATCGTAATTTTTAAGTTTAAGAATCAGATGACTTTGGCCTCGTTGTGCAGAAGGTTCACGAGTTCCTTCACATTCTCCGGGTCAATCATTTTGCAGGCTGCTTTAACACCCGGCAATTCATAGGTCACAAACTCCGTTAGCGCTTCTTCCCGGGTTGCTTCCACGACCTGCAAAGGTTTGGTGCGCGCAGCCATAATTCCCCTCATGGACGGAATGCGTGGCTCTTTGGTTATCCCTTTCTGGACCACAGCGAGGAAAGGTGTCTGTATCCCAAGCGTTTCAGTACCTCCGTCGATTTCACGTTTCAGAACCAGGCTGCCATTTTCAACGTCCAGAGATGAAACAGAAGAAGCCACATTCAGTCCTGCCAGCTCCGCCAGCATTCCACCGACTGCAGATCCGTTATAATCACTTGAATCGATACCGCACAAAATGATATCGAAGGGTTGTGAACGGATGACGGCTGCCAACTGGGCCGCTACATAATATGAATCCGCAGGCTCAGTGTTCACCCTGATGCCGTTATCGGCTCCAATGGCCAGGGCCTTGCGGATGGTCGGTTCAGTTGAAGCGTTACCCACCAGGGCTACGCTGATGTTCTCAAACAGGGCGGGGTTGGCATCTTTCAGCTCCAACGCCCGGGTCAAAGCCAATTCGTCCCAGGGATTGATGATCCACTGCACACCTCCTGCGTCAAAGCTTTTGTTATCGCCGGTAAACCGGATCTTCGTGGTCGTATCCGGCACATTACTCATGCAAACAAGAATTTTCATATTCCGATATTATTATATATTAAAGTATTGATTATTGTTTATTATGACAAACTGCTGCATTTTTCGGTTTAATCTTTCAGGATGGAACGAGAAATCACGATCTTCTGGACTTCACTTGTCCCTTCGTAGATCTGTGTAAGCTTGGCTTCCCTCATAAGCCTTTCCACATGATATTCTTTCACGTAGCCATATCCTCCGTGAATCTGCACGGCTTCGGTGGTGACTTCCATGGCAATATCGGCTGCGTATTGCTTGGCCATACTGCCGTAGAGGGAGTAATTACCGCCATTGTCCTTCATCCATGCAGCTTTCAGACAGAGGTTGCGCGCATTTTCGACTTTTACGGCCATATCAGCCAGTTTAAACGCGATGGCCTGATGGTTACAGATCTCTGTTCCGAAAGTTTTGCGTTCTTTGCTGTATTTGATGGCCAGTTCCATGGCACCCGAAGCTATACCCAGTGCCTGAGAGGCAATTCCGATACGTCCTCCTTCCAGGATCTTCATGGCAAAGGAAAAACCGAAACCGTCTGCTCCTATCCTGTTTTCTTTGGGGACCTTAACATCATTGAACATGACCGAGTGGGTATCAGAACTACGCATCCCCATTTTATCTTCATGGGGGCCCAGACTGATCCCGGGGCTGTTCTTATCGACCAAAAAAGCATTGATCCCCTTATGCTTCAATTCTGGGTTGGTCTGCGCGATAAGAATATAGGTTGACGCGGAGTTTGCATTTGTAATCCAGTTCTTGGTTCCGTTTACCAGGTAATGATCGCCCATATCTACTGCCGTCGTCCTCTGGTGTGTTGCGTCGGAGCCGGCTTCGGGTTCCGACAAGAGGAAAGCACCGATTTTTTCACCCCGGGCCAGGGGCTTCAGGTATTTTTCCTTTTGTTCTTCCGTTCCCCATTTCTCGATTCCATAGCACACCAGACTGTTGTTCACCGACATGATTACCGAGACACTGGCATCAATTTTTGAGATCTCTTCCATAGCAAGTACGTAGGAAATGGTGTCCATTCCCCCGCCGTCATATTTCGGGTCGACCATCATACCGAGAAAACCCAGCTCTGCCAGTTTTTTAATATGTGCTTCCGGAAAGATCGCTTTGGTATCGCGCTCAATAACATCGTGAATCAGCTCACGCTGAGCAAAGTCGCGTGCGGCCTGCTGAATCATGATCTGTTCTTCAGTAAATTCAAAGTTCATGGTCATGTAATTTTAATTTATACGGGGATGGTTTGGAGGAAGGCAAAAATACAAAAAAAACATTTGTAACAACAGACCGGATGGCCTTTCCCTTATTCAATAGTGATCTCAAAGACCTCACCTGTAATGTCCCTGGCTGCAAAAGGAATACTTCCCTGGGGAAAAGGGCTTCCGTGCCACCAATTGGTGCTGTGAAACTCCTGAGAAATGATCAGGAGCATCTGATTGTCCGGTATGCTGGTCATACCTGCGTTCATGTAACCCACGGTTCGCAGGGAGGCTTTTTCCGGACCGATTCGCCAGACAATTTCCTCCGGTTTCCAGATAATCTGGAAATAGAAGTACGGACCGCCGAACAACTCATCATCTTTTGCCGGGGTTTTACTGGTAATGGCCTTATACCAGTGATCCCAGCGGTGAGGTTGAAAGATCAGGCCCTGATAATGGGTCTGCTGGCAACCAATTCCGTAGTCAGGCGGTGATGGACAAGCCATATCCCAGTTTGTGCAGCAAACCATGATCTCATCACGCTTTACTGTGGGGTCTTCGGGATAAGGCAGGTTCCAGGCTGATATTCGGGCAGGGTCTGCCACACCTTTGGGTTGAACAGGCGGATAGACATATTCAGGGCAGTAGGCTGATGTTTTCAGTATCTCGAAATCAATTTCCGAATAAGAGGAATACCTGCCGCGCTGACTTTTACCGTCTCCATAGTAATTTAAAATATATCCTTCTTTATCGCATGCACGCCGGTTGTTCCAGGCTTCGCCTGATTGCGTGATCAGCCAAACGGCATTGGTCAGGCCATTCCACATCCCGTAGCGGTTCAGCAACTCAGGCAATTTCACCTTCACAGTGTAGGTTCCGTAAGTCAGGCCATGTCTTGTGATGATCCCCACATTTTGCTTTTTCCATTTTCCCCATTCTGATGCTCTGTTCAGCATTCGGATACTGCCCTTCATGCTGTCGGTCTGCAGTTCACTGCAGGGACAATCGACGGTCGCAGGTTTGATCCTGATCTTTTCATCAGCAGCGGTAAAAACATGATTCCAGTTATAGTCTGTAAGACTGTAAAAATCATGGGTCACATCCGCGATGAGTGGTATATTGTCAAAGGTTGAGGACGAATCCACGTAATGGATGAATTGCTTAATACCTGCATTCATGTATAGGTCCTCCCGATGGCCGCAGTCTTTTCTGTGGGTATTTTCAGCACCGGGGCCGGGAAAATCAAGGGGGTCAGCCCAGATCCCTGCATTCAGTGGCGGAGATGCAGACACTTTCAGTGAATCTGAGGAGAAGAGCGTGATCAGCCCGGGCTTTTCCGATCCCGGTCCTTTCAGGAAATAATAGAACGGATTCACGAAACTGCTGTCGCGCAACAATGAAATATCTTTCAACTCATCGGGAAACAGGGCCGTATCCTTTTCACTGCAGACCACCAGCAGAAACCGGTATTTCCCCACTCTCGGATTTCTTTTCCAGCGGTCATTCTGCCCGCCAGCCATATAGCGCGTTTCGTTGCGAGGATTTCCGGTAATTCTGAACTGCCCGGTGACCTCATGTGCCCGCCCGTCGGCAGGAATCTGACCGCTGACGCGCATTCCTTCACCCGTATCCTCCCAGCTTCCGTAGAAATTCTCATGGGCGTAAGGGTGCTGACTGAATCCATCACCACTTATAACATATTCAGGGAATTTATAACTTTCATTCTGATAATATATCATATAATGATACTTCCCCGGGACGGCAGATGAATTGATGATTTCGAAGCGGTATTTAAAAAAGGCCTCAGCATCCTTCATTGAATCAGGAATAACAAAACCCTCCATGGCATCAGCATAGTTCAATCCCAGGCAGACCATCCCGTCTTTATGTTTATCCTCACTGAAGTTTATCATGGCCTCGAATCCGGGTACACTGAAATCTGCCTCAGCGCCTGGTCCTTTTATGTCGGCCGGCCCGCATGACCATCCGCAAGAGGCGAGAATCATGACACAAAAAGTCAGGTACAGAGTGAGAAGCGGTATTTTTTTTAATGATCTCATTCTTCAGTTTATCCTGTCCGGATCAATCGAAACCGGGTACATAATATTCAGTTTTCACCCCCAGAACTTTTCCTGGTTTCAGAGGATCGAGGTTCCCGCACATCACCAGCAAGCCCCAGCGACCTGTTTCATCAAGATTGGCAGGAAAGATCCTGAAATATTCGTAGTACTTGGGGTTCTCATCCATTAATTCAGGAGGAAAATCGACACGCCCGGTCACATGGTAAGCAGAATCGCTGAGACTGATCACGACCAGGTCATACCGCCAGTCTTCCCTTTTTCTCAGCACTTCCCATCTTCCACCGGGGACCAGGTCAACCGCCCAGTATTTATCCTTTAAACCAAGGGTATCCGTCCCTGTCCATACGCCCCTCCCGTCAGCAGTTCTGAAGGCCGGAACGAAAGTTCTGCCGGTTGGCTGATATTTCAGCAGTGAATAAATTTTTCCTGATTCTTTTTTCTTTTCAGAGATGATCAGCACCTGATCATGATTTCCTGATACGGGTATGATCAAGAATTCAGACTGATAACTTTCCTCATCAAACCATTCCAGGGGTATCTGACTTTCCGCGACCGTAAGCAGCGCATGATTCCTGATCCGGTATATCTTCCAGTTTCCACGGCTATCTGATATCAACACTTCATCTTCTTTTCCATCCACAAGGTCAGCCGGAAACAGCCCTGACGCCTTCATCATGCCGACCCCGTACCTATTAATCTTCAGGCCGGCCTTGTTCCTGATGCCGGGTTCTGCGATTAGACACAGTAAGGAATCCTTGTTCAGTGCAACGAGTTCGTGAGTGCCATTTCCGTCCAGGTCGGCCGGGTAGTATTGAAGGCCGGTGAGTTCTGCCGTGAGTTCTGCACAGGGAATCTGCAGGCTGAGAAATCCTCTTTCCCCGGGTTTTCTGTAATAAAGTTCCATTCTCCCCGGTGTGAGATAAATCAGTTGAGAACCCTGGCCGCTCATTTTCAGGAAGTTTCCGCAATAAAGGGGCTCATCATTAAAGAAATAGCCTTGTCCCCTGCTGTCAGGATAAGCCAGACAAGGTCTGGATGAATATCCTGCAGACGAAATTCTCATCATAAATGGGGGATAGGGGGGCGTATTGTTAAACTGCGCCTGATCATAGGGCAGTATAAGCGGTTGACCGGAGTCCCCGGGCCGGGGCGAGGGGCTGAAGAATACACTCAGGTTGTCCAGCAAAAGACTGTCCTCTGAATGGTTGATCATTAGGATCCGAAGCCTGTGGTCGGCATCCCATTGGTATCCGCTGGTTTCTAAAGCGGTTTGCACCATAAACCAGCCTGCTTCTGGCTCAGGGGGTCTGATCCGGATACGCCTGCTGAAGACCACGTCATTCAATGAATTCGTAATCAGAATGCCGATTTCGGCATCAGGCGGTTTCAGGGAACTGCCGGCCTTTAACCATGTGCTGATCCCGATCTTACGGCACTGCTCCGGGCTATAGTTCCCAAGGGGCATATTAATCACTGCACTCATGCCGCCCTCCCCTGCTGCTATAAGTGAATGGCCCTTATCCGAGAGGGCGGTAGGCACTTCCCTGGGAAGGGGTGGTTCAAAATCATAAAAAACAGCATGGGGATAGAGGGGGTGCGGAACATAACGGATCACATAATGATGTCCGGGCGGATTGTGCAGGGGTTTCAGTTTGAGGATCACCCAGGAAAGGTAGAGTATGAAGAGTCCGAATCCTGCTGCAAACAACAGGATGAAGAAGATCCGGTTTTTGGTTACTCTGGTCACGCTCATGGCAAAGGGCAAAAATACGAAAACAAACGCAGGCTTTGTGTTTTGATTATCCGGTCACAGAATACCCTGCCCATAATATGAAAAAAAGAATACCTTTGCCACCGTTAAATGTTCAGAACCATATGGCAGTCCTTTCCATCATCATTCCCGCTTATAATGAGGAGCGGACCATACACCTGATCCTTGATAAGGTTCGGGATGTTGTACTTTGCAACAACATCGGGAAGGAGGTCATTATTGTGAATGATTGCTCGCGCGATAATACAGAGGAGGCCATAAAGCGCTATTGTGAAAGTAATCCTGATCTGAATATCCGCTACATCAAACACGAAGTCAACCAGGGCAAGGGTGCGGCTCTGCACACAGGCATTCAGCATGCCACAGGTGAATATCTGATCATACAGGATGCCGATCTCGAATACGATCCTGAGGAGTATAACATTCTGCTCAAGCCCATACTCGACGGTTTTGCGGATGTTGTGTACGGATCCCGTTTCGCCGGCGGAAGACCCCACAGGATCCTCTTTTTCTGGCATTCAATCGGGAACAGGTTTCTGACCAATCTTTCCAACATGTTCACCAACCTGAACCTGACGGACATGGAAACCTGCTACAAGCTTTTCAAATCTGAGATCATTAAAAGCATCCCCCTTCGTGAAAAAAGATTTGGTTTTGAACCTGAGGTCACAGCCAAAATATCACGCATCAAGGAGTTAAGGATCTATGAAGTGGGTATATCATACTACGGAAGAACCTATGCCGAAGGGAAAAAGATCAATATGAAAGATGGATTCAGGGCCATCCATTGTATCCTGAAGTTCGGGCTCTTCAGGGCGCGATAAATATCACCTCACTGTTTACTTTTGCAAAAGCAGACTTATTGACTAAGTCGGATTTCTTATTTTTGAAAATAAAACTTTGAAAAATGAATACATTGAGAAACCTTATGATCATGGCAGCCATCATGATGCTGGCAGCCTGCGCTTCAAATGATACGGCAAATTCCGATACCGTGAAGCAGTCGGAAATATATCAATCCTATTCCATCACCTATGATGCGGGGGATAAGGAGCTGAGTGCATCGGCCAGCTACCGTTTCGGGGGCAGTACCGGAACTACACTCGCACTGCTGAAGCCATCCGGGGTTACCTTCAACGGTGAAAGCATGCGGCAGGAAAACAACATTTTCTCGGGCACTTATTACAGTACAAATCTGCAGGAAGGATTCAAGGGCAGTTATGTTTTTGTTTATACCGACGGTGATGAAAAAACCTACACGAACAAGTTTGAATTTGCACCCATTGAAATCACTGACTACCCGAAAACCGCTGAAAAAAGCACAGGGATCATGGTAAAATGGAGCCTGCCTCTTAAGAACAATGAGCGGGTTTACCTGTATGTTGAGGACAATAAAAACAACTCAAAATACACTGCCACTGAAATCGTAGGATCGACGAGTATCGAAATCACCCCTGACCTTCTGCGCGATCTTTATCCCGGATCCGTGAATATTTATCTGACCCGTGAAGTGAGCGGATCACTTGAAGAGGCCACCCATCTCGGAGGAAAATACTATCTGAATTACATCTCGGCCAAAGCGGGACTCACCCTGAACGGGGAAGCACCGGAAACGGCGGCCAAATAAGGGAACCGTGACACAGTAATCAAAAAAGGCTGTCCGGGGAAGGGACAGCCTTTTCTTTTGATTCTGGCGGTTTTAGCGTGATAATGTTATATTCCCTTTCTTCTTGACCTCATAGATCGGAAGAGCGTCGTGTAGGGAAAGAGTGTAGATCTCGGTGGTC
>CALGYY010000090.1 GCA_937934705.1 uncultured Bacteroidota bacterium | reverse complement strand
ACAATACTGATCCCGCTGCCCCGCAGATTCTGCTTCAAACGACGGATACAGCGCTTCCCGCGACAGGCCCCCATGCCCAGACGAGTCGTGTGCTTGATCTCATCAACCGAGATGAATTTGCGGTCACCGATGGTCTGCATGATCTCATCAATACTGACATCATCGCAGTGACAAACATATGTGTCAGACTCAGTCACAACTTTCGTGGGACTTAATCTCACCGGCTCCGGATAACGGTCCTTTACAATGAATCCCCTTACCCCGATCAAATCTTCCCCTTTAATGGTCAAGGCCTTAACCCTTGCAATATGCGTTTTATTCGGCTTGCGCAGGATCTTCTCAATGATGCCCTCGCCAAGCTTCTTTCCCTGGTTGTCGACCAGAAAAACCTCAGCCTTTTCATCCACTTCATATTCTATCGGCAAAAACAACCAGTCCTTGCTTAACTGATATCCGAATATCGCCAGCCCCGGACACTGATATACACAATCCATACACCCAATGCATTTACCGAAATCAATCTGGGGAACCGTACTGGTGGAAGTCTTGGTTATAGCCCCGTGGGGACAGGCAAATTCACAGGGATTGCAGGCAAATCCGTACAAACAGTCAATCACCACAAACCCCTTGCTGTTCATTCTTTCTTTTTCAGGCAAATAAGGATTTTCAATTACCCTGACAGGGTGCTGCTGACTGTCGATGTATTCTTTTGATGTGCTCAGGTATTCATCATAATTGTACGACTCGCCCATCTCCTGCAAGATCTCAAAAGCCACCTGCTTGCCGCGTACCACAGCACTGGTTCCCTCTCCGATACGGATAGCGTCACCGGCACCGAAACAATGCCTTCCGAAAATCTCATTTCCTTTAATGATCAACTGATCGTCGGGAACAAGCCCTGTGCAGATGTTAATGGCATCAATGTCCTCAAATACCACTTCAGTTCCGGGAACCGGTTTGAAGTTCTCACATTGTGCGATCACAGCTCCTGTAATACCATTGCGCTCCGCGTTTGGAATAGCTTTGATCAGAATATGCGAGGTCATCACAGGAATGCCCAGTCGCCTTACCCTGTTGGCCTGTACAGGAAAACCACCTTCGTGCGGCATGGCCTCAATAATGGCTTTAACATTCGCGCCGGCCTGCATCAGCTGGTAAGAGGTCAGGTACCCGATGTTGCCCGCACCCACCGTCAGCACATTCTTCCCCAGCAGGGTGAACTCATTGTTCATCATTTTCTGAACCACCGCAGCGGTATAAACACCGGGAACATCATCGTTTTCAAAGGTCGGCATAAAAGGAACCGCACCCGTGGCTACAACCAGGTAATCCGCCTCCACGTAATATATCTCCTCGGTCAGGATGTTCTTAACCGCTATACGCCGGCCCTCCAGAATGTCCCATACCGTTGAATTCAGAAAAATTCCCTCGTGGGAATCCCCCGCAAGAGTCCTGGCAATGTCGAAACCACGCATACCTCCAAACTTCTTCTCCTTTTCGAAAAAGAAAAACTGATGCGTCTGCATCAGGAACTGCCCGCCGATCTTGTCGTTGTTGTCAATCACAAGGTTGCTGATCCCCTGACGATTCAGCTCCTCCCTGCAGGCGAGTCCTGCAGGACCGGCGCCAATGATCGCCACATCGGTTTTATAAACCCTGACCCCCTCCTGATGATGGTATTCCCTCACCGAAGGCTTGTAGTCCCTGGGGATTTCACGTACTTCCTTCACCCCGTCAACACGCGTAATGCAAATCCTCTTGATTTGTCCGTCAACCAGCATTTCACAGGCTCCGCACTTCCCGATGCCACACTCAAGGCTCCTTTCACGGTTCTTCAAACTGTGCGAATGTACCGGATAACCCGCCTGATGCAGGGCCGCCGCGATCGTAAAACCCGATTCGCCGGAAATCTCTTTCCCTTCAAATTTAAACCTGACCTCTTTCTTCGCGGGGACATCAAGGATGGGGTGACGATTGATCCTGTTCATTTCTCTTCCCTTTCTTAAGTTCTATATCGCTCATTTTCTGATATAAGAGCGATTGTTAATCGGTTCACAGAGCTTGCAAAAATACCTAAAGAATTGATGTCCGCAGAAAAATGCCCCTGATTTTTCAATACATTTGCACATGCTCAAATGGCCCGTGAAACTACGCCTCACCCGCAGGCAATGGATGCTGGGATCCGCTCTTACTGCGGTCTTCATCACGGCCGTCGTCCTGTTGATCGTATTTGTTTCCGGCAAGGAGCATGTTGATGAACCCCTGAAAGGGAAGCCGGCCCCCTTCCTCGGAGCCGACAGTATCTGGGCCGACCGGCAACTTGCAGCGATGAGCACTGCCGACAAAGTCGGCCAACTGTTCATGATCGATTTCAGCTGTTTTTCGCGTGACCAGAAATTGCGTGATCCGCGTGAAATGGCCGCTTATGTAAAACCCGGTTCTGTGTGTCTGGTGTCCGGTCCGCTGAAGCCGCAACTCACCCTTCTTTCCTTACTGAGAAGCAACAGTACTACGCCTTTGATGGCCGCGGTGCATGCAGAAACGGGACTTTTGTGTTATGGTGATACCCTTCCGCTTAACCCCTTCCTGCCCGGAATTGGCGCCATCGGGAGCGACAGCGCCATTGCCGCACTGGCACGCTCCGTGGCCGGGGAACTGAAGAGTGCAGGTATACAGATCAACCTGGCCCCCTCTTTAGAAGCCATAAAGCTGAACAAAGACACCACAACGGATCCGGCTTTTCTGAAGTTTTCTGGCGACCTTGGGCGCAAATGCCTGGTATATACGGAAAATTTGCAAAAGATGGGAATACTCGCCTGTGCCGGTGTATTTCCCAATACCCATGTTGCCAACAGGCAACCGCTTGATCACAAAGGAGACAGCCTGAGGTTGAACCCCTACCGCCGACTCGTGGCCGCCGGCCTTTCGTGCATCATGGTGCATCACCCAGTCGGAACGGAAAAAAAAGAAACACAGATCACCGACAGCCTGAATCGTGTGCTGGACTTTTCAGGACTTGTTATCGCCGATTTTACTGCCTCAGGTGATCATCCTGACGGGGCTGGTGTGCGGGAACTGCTTTCGCTCAAAGCCGGAAGTGATATACTGCGGGTTTCAGCAAACATTGCGGAAACCTACGATTTCATTCTGCAGGCTGCCGAATCAGGAAAGCTTACAGAAGCCGAGCTGAATGCACGCGTCAGAAAAATACTCCTGGCCAAGAAGTGGTCGGGACTCGATCGTCCAGCAGCAGTTATTAACGACAGCACATACAGGGAACTGCCCTGGAGACAGGCGGAACTGAGTTACAGAAAAACCCTGGCTTCATCTATGATTCTCCTTTCGAACCATAAGCGACAGCTTCCTGTTGGCGATATCTCCGGACGCGCGGCCTGCCTGGTCATTTCAGCGAAAAGAAAATCAGATTTTCCCGCAGGTCTGGCTTCCTATGCCGAAATCAGCCACTTTCTGCTGAATCCGCTGGCCACGGAAAAAGAATACCAGGAAACCCTGGCCAGGATGAAACCCTTTCAAACCATTGTGGTGGCGGTCTTTTCTTCAAATGAAATGGCGGCAGCCTGGCCACAGATCAACGATCTGATCAGGCAATCGGCAAAGGATCATCGCCAGATCGTAGTACATTTCGGCAGCATGGACGGCCTGGCACAACTCGACAGATTCCCCCTCATGATTCACGTACACGGGCAGGACAAAGTATCGCAAAACTACGCGGCACAAGCCATTTATGGCGGCTTTCCCCTTGCGGGTTCCCTGCCCTACACCTGTTCTCAGAATTTTTGTTTCGACGATGGCGTAATCATTCGCCAAACCACCCGTATCCACTATGGGATGCCCGAAGAAGGTGGCGTGAAAAAAGAAGCCCTTGCCACGATCGATTCCATCGTGGATGCGGCTATTCGCGGAGGCGCCTTTCCCGGATGCCAGGTTTTTGCAGCCCGCAGGGGAACACAGATCCTGAACCGGGCCTATGGACATCACACTTACGACCGCCGGCAGGAAGTCAGCACCGGCGATCTTTATGACTTAGCCTCCGTAACCAAAGTGGCCGCCGGAACACTGGCCATCATGGCTCTGTATGATGCCGGAAAGATTGATCTCGACACCACCCTGAACTTCTATTTTAAAGACCTTGACAAAAATTCAAAAGGTAAAAAGGTCAGGGATTCCAGGCTCAACTATATTACGCTCAAACAGATCATGATCCATCATTCAGGCCTGCCATCAGCACTGCCCATTGCCCGTTTCATCAGCCCGAAATGGTACCTGAAATATATGATGGAGCTCGAAGCAAAGCGACTGGAGGAAAATCAGAACGACACCCTGGTGGCCGAAGAGCAAAGTCCTGAATGGATGGTCGACACCTCACAGCTGATGATGGCCGAGGACTCCATTTTTCAATGGCTTTTTTCAAAAGAAGCAGACAAGGAGCATAAAATACAGATCGGTATTGACGTATATATGCGGCAAGCCGTGATAGACAGTATATGGGAGCTGGCCAAAATGACGGCTGTCAGAAAAAACAAGACCTACGTATACAGTGATATGAATTTTTACCTGGTGATGAAGGTGGTGGAATCCCTGACCAGGGGCGGATTTGAGAAGTACCTGCGTGAAAAGTTCTACCATCCGCTCAGGCTCGGCACGATGTGCTTTAACCCGCGCAAGCATTTTGATGAAGACAGGATCGTTCCGACTGAGGAGGAAAAAATATTCCGCAAACAGCTGATTCACGGTTTTGTGCATGACCCGACCGCAGCCCTCCTGGGAGGAGTCAGCGGAAATGCAGGCTTGTTCTCCAATGCAAAAGATCTGGGTATTCTTATGCAGATGGTCCTTAACGGGGGGACATACGGCGGCAGGAGGTACATCAGTGAAAAAACAGTCAAACTCTTTACCTCGGTGCATGAACCGGGTTACCGCGGCCTGGGCTGGGATCATCAGACCCGCTCTGGACAGAAAATGATCGCGCCTTCCGCTTCTCCGGCAACTTACGGCCACACAGGTTTCACGGGAACCTGTGTTTGGGTGGATCCGGTGAACGAGATCGTCTTTGTCTTTCTTTCAAATCGTGTTCACCCGAAAAATACCAACCAACGGATCAACGGAATGCGGGTCCGGCAGAAGGTTCAGCAAGCCATTTACGATGCCTTAACCGAAGAATAGAACGATGAAAAATTTGCGCTTGTTCCTGATCCTCTTCTTTTTGTGGCTGCTGAGCCTGCCGCAAAACAGTCTGCGGGCTCAGGAAACAGGGTTTCAGGCCGGCCCCGGCCTTTCTGAACCCTGGACGGAGTGGTTCAAAAACCGGCAGGACCCCTGTCTCATTCCGGCCTTCCCGGCCCCGGAAGACACACTGGCGTGGAAAAAAATTCAGACCGGTGCAGAACAGAGCGGTCTCAGGAGATCACTCGCCATACAAACGCAATTGAATCCCCTGATCAGCGACAGTTTATGGAACGGGCAGAAGATCATCAGTATATGTCCCAACAGAGGATGTCATCAGGGGAAAGTAATGATCTATATGCACGGGGGCGCATTTACCCTGCTGAGCGCAGCATCCAGTCTCAACATGGCCTGCCTGATGGCTGAACGGACCGGCCTCAGACTCATTTCCGTTGACTATCCACTGGCACCGGGCGGAAATTATCATTCCATGTCAGGTGCCCTGCTCATCGTCTGGGATTACCTGATAAGCAAAGGATACAGACCGAAGGATATTATTCTCTTCGGTGATTCGGCAGGAGGGAACCTGGTGGTGGTTTCTGCACTCCGGCTGCTGAAAGAACGGAAAGAAGCCCCTGCCGCTCTTATTCTCTGGTCTCCCTGGGCCGATCTTTCAGCAACAGGAGATTCATACGCCTGGCTGAGTGATCAGGACCCCCTGCTGTGCTACCCGAATATACTCCTTCCTTCCGTAAAAGCCTACGCAGGAGAACGCGATCTCACGCATCCCGAACTCTCACCCGTATTTGCTGACTACCCCGAAGATTTTCCGCCCTGCCTGATTCAGGCCGGAACCCGTGATATCCTCCTCAGTGGTTTCATTCAGCTTTATCAGAAAATGAATGCGAACGGACACAAAGCGGAGCTTGATCTCTATGAGGGACTGCCCCACGATTTTCAGGTTCAGCTACCCGATACCCCGGAATCTCAGGCTGCTTTCCGGCGGATACAATACTTCCTGAACCAATACTTGTTTTGATATGATGAAGAATCCTGCTCCCGGCGCCCTCTATATTCCCCAGTTGACCTTCCCGCGCTTTGTCGCCGCGGTCATGGTTGTGATATTTCACTACGGACAGCAAAGCAGCCCTTTCAACACATCAGCCCTTTCGGGCCTCATCAGCCAGGGCTCCATCGCTGTCAGCTTCTTTTTCTTTCTTTCAGGCATGGTACTCATGCTGAACTATGGTCCCGTGAGAACCACCCCCGGAAGTTTCTGGCTGAAACGATTTGCGCGGATCTATCCGCTCTACCTCTTTGCATTCCTGCTGATCGTGATTTCTGAAGTCCTTACACGCGGAGCCGGAGCCAAAGGCATCAGCATTCTGCTGCAGGCTATCGGACTACACGCATGGGTTCCGGGTATCTGCCTCGAAATGAATTTTCCGGGATGGTCCATCTCTGTTGAAATGTTCTTCTATCTGCTCTTTCCCTTCTTATTGCCACTGTTTCGCAAAATGAAATTCAAGACCGCGGGAATTGTCGTACTCATCATTTGGGGACTATCGGCCATACAGCATATCATGACCGGCCATTTTGTCAACCTCGGAAGCGATAAGCTCAACGGTGAATTCAATCTCTATTTCCCGCTCTGGCACCTGAACACCTTCCTTTTCGGAATGCTGGCCGGAATCGCTGCACTGAGCTTCCGGCTCAAGCCCGGAAGAACCCTGGTTCCTCTGCTGGGGTTCCTGGCAGGACTGGTAACCTTTATCTACATCCTGGTTTCCGACAATGGCATTAAGCCGCATATTCACAACGGACTTCTGGCTCCTGTCTTTTTCCTCATCTGTGTCGGACTGGCCTTCGACCGCTCCCTGATCACCCGCTGGATGTCACACAAGATCCCCGTTTTTCTGGGAGATATCAGCTATTCCGTTTACCTGCTGCAGTATCCCGTATACTTCTGGCTGACTTACGCGCTGGGACGCGAAAATCTGCACGGCCCTGTCTTCTGGATTTACCTGCTTATTCTGATGAGTGTCAGCGCACTGACCTTCCTGCTTCTGGAACGGCCTGCACGGAAGTGGCTGGTGAAGCGATTCATCAGAGAGAAAACAGAACAGAAGCGAACACGCAAAGGCTCTGCTTCCGGACTATCTTAAAATCTGGACAGTCCCGCTGGTTTCATTGATCTTGTTCTGGCAGGGGGAATAATAACGACATGTATAATAGTATACTCCTGCCGAAGCATCATCCCCGCCGATTCTTCCGTTCCAGCCGGTGCGGGGGTCAGTGGTTTCAAAAACCAGATCACCCCAACGGTCAAAGATCCGCAAAATGAAACCCTCGCTGTTTTCAATCATTATTTCCATCACATCATTGTGCCCATCCCCATTGGGTGTGAAAACATTGGGGATTCTGAACGACGATTCGTCAATAACTGAAACCATCGCTGTATCTGACCAGATACAATGACCGTTTTTGGCAGTAAGTATAAAAATCCCGGCCTCTCCGACTATCCGGGGAACAATGGTGTCCATGTCAGACCAGAAGAATTCCAGAGCCGTGATGCCAGGATCCAGAACAGCGTTTGTCCCCGGGCAGATGCTGCTTTGTTCAGGGAGGACGAATACAGGAATGTCGTAAACATCTACATGGAATGTATCGGTTTCGATACAGTTACCAAGAATACTTACGCAGACATAATCCATGGATTGCTGGGGCTGGACATGCAGGCTGTAAATATTACTATCGGTCAGCCCACCGGGTAAGGCATACCAAAGAAGCATGGCCTGTGTGTCGGCTAATGCAGTAAGAGTCAAGGTCTCTCCGGAACAGAGAGAGGTGTAATCGCCTGATAATTCAGGAGGAAGAAGCGTACGCTCCCTGATGCTGACGACTGCAGTGTCAGGGCAAAGTGACTGGAAAGCGGATAAAAGAAGCGTAAAAGTACTGTCACCCAGACCGCAGGCATATTCTGTCACCGGGAGATGCAGGGTGTCACCGGGCCACCAGTAGATGTCGTAACCCGAGGGACCGGAAATCTGAACCTGCTGATCTCCCGTGCAGAAATAAAAAATCAGGGTGTCTTCGATGTTCAAACCATGATGCACAAACAGGTTCATAGTGTCGGAGGAACTGCAGAATGAATTACTGATGGTAATTACAATAAAAGTGTCATTCACCGGAGAAAACGCCATTACACTGTCATGACCCGGTATCGGACCAGATGCGTCACTCCAGGTGATCAGGCCACCGGCATCCGGAACCACTTGATAATGAACGCCCCCCGGGCAGAGCACGACACTGTCGGGGAGAATGGCTTCCGGTACAGGCCAAGCCACCACCAGAACAGAGTCGGTCAGTCCGCATCCCAGTTCAGTGGTGGTGCAATAGTACCAGATACTGTCGTTCGGGAAGACAGTAATACTGCTGTTTACAGTATCAGTCGTACCCGGTGGATCTGAGTACCAGCTAAAAGAAACGGATCCGCCGGGCTGAAGCGAAAGATTCACGGAATCACCTTCGCAAACAAGCGTGTCGCTTGCGTGAAGATCCGGAAAATATGTCGGGATTACCTGACGTACCAATACCATACAACTGTCTTTGCAAACCGACCCCGTATCCTGCATCAATACCATAAAGCTGGTATCCTCCAAAGGAAACTGAGTATATTCCAGACTTGGCACACTGGCCCCTAAAACCAACCAGTAATAGTTGTCGTAGCCGGGACTCGCCTCAAGCGTTATCGTGCTGTCGCCTGCGCAGTAATAGAAGGTTGCCGTGTCGTTACTCATGATTTGCTCAAAAACTTCAATGGTAAAGAAATCGCTGTATGTACAGGTGGAAGTATTTAATGTGATGTGATAGGTAGTGGTTTCATCCGGTTTCAGAACAACGCTGCTATCCTGACTCATGAATCCGGGAGGGTCTGATTCCCAGAAGAAAAAACCCCCTTGTGAATTCAAAAGGATCTGCACAGAATCCCCTTTGCATAATTGAAGGTCTGGCCCGGCTTCAAATGAAGGTGACGGCATTACTGTGACCCTTACTGTATCCCGGGATGGCGGCGAAGGGCAGTTGGGCCCGTTGGTGACAATCACCACATAATCTGTTGTAACAGATGGACTAACAACAATGACTGGTGAGTTGGAGGTGAACCCCGGAGGAATCGAAGTCCATGAGTATGTTCCATTGTTCCAGCCCGTTCCGCTTGCCTGGAGCTGTACGGCGAAGCCGGAACAAACAACTGTATCCGGACCGGCATCAGCATCAGGATCAGGAATCGGGTCAAGAATGAATCGTAGCGTATCCGGGCAAGCCGGGGGAGTCATCATCCAGACAGAAAATATTCCGTAATCCTGTGGCGGGGAAATTGTGACAGAATAGGACGAGTCGCCTGTTTCAGGCCAGTATGGGTCAATTGCCCAGGGTGGTGCTGAAAGTGTAACAGAAGAAGTCCCGCTGCAAAACGGAACATGTGTGATCGGGTTATCATACAGGTAGTCATAAATCTCGACTCTGATACTATCTCTGAAATCACAGGCGCCAAGGGTATGAAGTACGTACGTTAATGTCTGTTCCGGACTCACCAGAATGCTGTCGTCTTCATACTGCCAGGTGGTGGGCCAGGTGTACCAGATCAGGCTGTCAGAAAGTGACGGAGCACAAAACATCACAGTGTCCCCCAGGCAGATCATCACATCAGGACCCAGATCGAATAAGGCCGTTGAGTCAACATGAACAGTTACTGATGGAGAATTCACAGAAGAGCAGCCATTTGAATTCTCTGCTTCAACATAATAGGTGGTTGTTTGGGTGGGCATGACATGAATGGTGTCTGTCCATGCCTCAAAAGAGGGTGGATCACTATACCAGTGATAATTCCCGCCCTGACCGGCTCCAATGGCCCAGAGGACAGCTGTGTCCTGTAAGCAGATTGCCGTATCACCCCCGGCCATCAGAACAGGTACCGGAAGATAATGTATAATCAGACTTGCCGTATTTATACAACCGGCTATATTTCTCATTAAAACGCTGATAGTATCCCCTTCTGAAGGTGCCGGGATTATGATCGATTGCGTGGAGTCACCATAAGGATCCCACAGATACGAGATATAACCGGCAGGCGCACTCAGGGTGATGGTATCTGTGCCATAACAGAAATTCTCTATGGTAATCGCGTTGGGGGCACAACGGGCATCAAGGTAGGCATAGCCGAAGTGTCCGAAAAGCCCGCAATCCTCAGTTTTAAACTGCATCGTAATTTCCTGCCCCATATAAGGCGTAAGATCCAGGGTTACCTGCTGCCAGGTCTGCCAGCGTACGGTACCGTTATGTTCCCATGGATCAGTTTCGGGACCGGCAGTCACCTGATAATATGCGCAGCTGTCGGGCAGAAGATTACCGTTCATATCCATGAAACTGATCTCGAATTTGGGTTTTTTCTCATGTGAATGAGCAAGAGGATCTTCAAGAACAACCGCAAATTCATAGGTGAGACTCGCATTGTCGTGGGTGATCAGCATCTTCTTTTCAAGTATTTCGGCCTCAGCTCCGACAAAGTAGTTGCCCAACCGCAATGAGGTGTTCCCGCCGAATGGGGAAACCACAGGAATATTACCACCACTGTATGGGTCGGTTTCGCTTCCTGTAGTAAGCATCATGCGTGTAGGAGAAATACCATTATGCCAGTTCCCCATTCCGCAACACATTCCGAGTTTACCCATCCAGGTTGAAAAGTTGCCAAACTCAAAATCAGTATTGGCACAGGGCCCGCAATTCACAGGATTCAGGCAAACCTGACCATGGGTGTTGCCCTCACAATAAAAATCTCTCATCCACGACAACATATAGCAATGATAATTCGCCGGTATTACGGGAAACCAGTAAACATGATCCGTTATTCCGTAAATAGTGTCAGATTGAGTACCATCGGACCAGGCGAAAGAAAAAGGCGGGTGACCCGAAAAGCTCACTGTCAAATAGTTGGGATTGTTCTGGCAAACGATGCCGCTTAAGGATGAACTGAGAGCAGCAGAAGGGAGCTGTACACACACAGCATCCTCAAGGATCAGCGTATCACATCCGAACTGATTACAGGCCACAACGATAATGTCGAAAGTCCCGGGAATATTGTACTGTACATTTGGAGAAGGATCGGTTGATGTGGAGGGATTTCCTCCGGGGAACTGCCAGTACCAGTTGTCTGCATTCAAACCCAGAGAGGTCCCGTTAATTTGAATAGCAGAGCCGGGACACACCAGAAGGCACCCGGAATGGGAGATACAGACACAGGGACGGGGAGGTGCTTCTACACAGGTCAGCGCACCGAAAGCATCTACCCTCCCCGAACCCAGCATGCCTATTTTATTGGGATTTTGTTCATTGATATTGGTACAGGCAGACTTAAGACATTGTTCTACCTCATCCGGAGTCATCTGAGGATTATTGGCCAGCATCAGGGCACAGATCCCGCTGGTAATGGGTGCCGCCATGGAGGTTCCGCTGAGAGTCCCGTAACTTTGGTCACTCCCCGCCAGACTGCTGTAAATACTCACTCCCGGAGCCATGACATCGATGAATGACCCGTAAGTTGAAAAGGTGCTGGCCACATCATTCGGATTGGTACTGCCTACAGCAATAACATGATCATAGGCTGCAGGAAAAATACTGTCAGTGGTTCCGGTATTCCCGGCCGAAGCAACCAATACAATACCCGTGTCATGTGCAAGGTTGCAAAGCAATTGGTATGTCTGGCTGTAGATGAACCCGCCCCAGGACATATTTATGACGTCTGCATGAATCACTATCGCATATTCCAGGCCCAGATACGCGTATGCTAAGCCCGGTCCGTAATCATTATCTTTCTTGGTTTTGACAGGGATGTACCGGCATCTGAAGCCTACACCGGCTATCCCGGTGCCGTTATCAGTTGCCGCGGCAGCTATGCCGCAAACATGAGTACCGTGAGTGAACAAGCTATTGCTGGCCCAGGGCGGCGGATTAACATTGGAATCTCCATCCGCCACATCATATCCTCGGAAATCATCCACAAAAGTGTTACTGTCGTCATCAATCCCGTTCCCGGGTATTTCAAGGTCGTTCAGCCAGCAGTTACCGGAAAGGTCTTCATGGGATATGCGTACCGCATCGTCTACCACTGCAATCCGGACATTGCTGTCCCCGCTGTTGATATCCCACGCCAGATCAAGATTGATGTGGTTCAGATAAGCACTTTGCTGTGGGGTATAATCATTGGGACTCAGCAATGGGTAATATACAGGAACAAATTCTGCATACTCGGTTAATTCATGATCCGTAAGAGCCTTTAGGGCCTCTGAAGCTTCCTGAAAATTGCCGAAGCTGAAAACGTAAATGCTTTCCAGACCGCCAGACTGAAGATGCTGAAATGCCCGCTGGCAGCTCTCAACAGCCATGGATTGCATCCACTTTTTATACCAGCGGCCGATACCAGGTGTACGAAAACCCTTTTTCTTTTCATAGGTCAGATCCGGAAAATCACCCTCCTTAAGCTTAACAAATAGCCTGAGTGAATCAAAAGCCGGATAGCCTTCAGTGATATAAGCTCCGGCCCCGGAATAATCACTGTTTGAATGTGTTATTTGGGCGCTCAGCGGAGCTGTTACAAATACGAATAGAATAAAAGGATAAATGTATTTTATTTTCATGGGCAAGAAAATTGGCTTAAAGTAGTTCTTAACCCCGGTCAGGTCAATTCCCGAGTCAGATAAAGGTCGAAATGAAACAGTTATCGGACATGAGACGGCAGCTTGCGAATTCGCGGTGGATCAGCATGATCTTTCAGCACAACAGAGGGTATGAGCCTGTTTACTATCTTTGTCACTTAATCAGGTCACATGAGGATAGAAACCGATTTTCTGGTTCTGGGTTCGGGCATCGCCGGTTTAAGCTACGCCCTGAAAGTGGCGCCTCACGGAAAGGTGCTGGTGGTTTCCAAAGTTAAGGCCGAAGAAACCAACACCCGATATGCCCAGGGAGGAATTGCCGCCGTGATGTATTCCCCGGATTCTTACGAAAAACACATCGCCGATACGCTGAATGCAGGGGCCGGCCTTTGCGATGAACGCATCGTCAGACTGACTATCTCAGAATCCACCGAAAGGATCAGGGAACTGATCGAATGGGGAACCCATTTCGACAAGGACCGACAGGGTCGATACGAACTATCTAAAGAAGGGGGACATTCAGAACACCGTGTGCTGCACAGTAAAGACCATACAGGTCAGGAGATACAGAATGCCCTGCTGAAAAAGGTGCGGGAACACCCCAATATCACCATCCTTGAAAATACTTTTGCGATCGATTTTATTACCCAGCACCACCTGAAACAACTGGTGACCAAGCGCACCCCGGATATTTGCTGCTATGGCGCCTACCTGCTTGATACCGCCGACGGGCGAATAGATACGGTACTCTCCCGAATTACCCTGATCGCTACCGGAGGCGCCGGAAATGCCTATGCCAATACCACCAATCCCCCGGTGGCCACAGGTGACGGCATTGCCATGATGCACCGCGCAAGAGGCAAAGTCACTGATATGGAATTTGTGCAGTTTCACCCGACGGCACTGTACAACCCCAAAGAAAGACCCTCATTCCTGATCACTGAAGCCATGCGGGGTTTCGGAGGTATCCTGAAATCGCGCGATGGTGAGGAGTTTATGCACAAGTATGATGAACGCAAATCATTGGCCCCCAGAGATATCGTTGCCCGTGCCATCGATACCGAAATGAAAATCAGGGGCCATGAGCATGTGTGCCTCGATTGCCGTCACCTCGACGCCAACAGCCTCATCCAGCACTTTCCGACCATCTATGCCAAATGCCTGAGTATTGGTATCGATATCACCAAAGAGATGATTCCGGTGGTCCCCGCTGCACATTACATTTGCGGAGGAATAAAAACAGACGAATTCGGAAGAACCAGTATTCTTAACCTCTATGCCAGCGGAGAATGTGCTTCAACCGGATTACATGGCGGTAACCGATTGGCCTCCAACTCCCTGCTTGAATCTGTGGTATTTTCTCACAGGGCCGCAATGGATTCCGTCAGCCGTCTGGACGATTGTTCCATGAATACGGATATACCCGACTGGAATGCGGAAGGTATGGTGCTGAACGAAGAAATGATCCTGATTACACAGACACTGAAGGAACTTCGGGAGATCATGAGCAACTATGTGGGCATTGTACGTTCTGATCTTCGATTGAAAAGAGCGATGGACCGGCTGGAAATCCTTCACCGTGAAACAGAAGAAATTTACAACAAATCAATTCTTACCAGAGATATCTGCGAGTTGCGTAACCTCATCGCGATTGCCTACCTGATCATTAAGATGGCCAGCAAAAGGAAAGAAAGCAGGGGTTTGCATTACTCGATTGATTACAGGTAGAAGACTCTCTTCTTAACTTTTAATACCTTCCCTCATGCCCCTCCTCAAATCAGTAAAAGGTATACACCCCCGCTGGGGAAACGATTGCTTCATTGCAGAAAATGCCACCCTCACCGGCGATGTCGTCATGGGCGATAAGTGCAGTGTCTGGTTTAACGCTGTTGTCCGCGGAGATGTACACAGTATCCGGATCGGGAACAATGTTAATATCCAGGACGGCGCTATTATTCATTGTACCTATCAGCGGGCCTCTGTCACCATCGGAAACAATGTCAGCATCGCGCACAGGGCAGTGATTCATGGATGCACCATTCACGATAACGTACTGGTAGGTATGGGTGCCATTATTATGGATAATGCAGTGATCCACAGCAATTGCATTATAGCCGCCGGCGCAGTGGTACTGGATAATACCATAGTGGAATCCGGCAGTGTGTATGCCGGGATTCCCGCTAAAAAAGTAAAAAGTATCGACGAAAAACTCCTCGAAGGAGAAGTGAACAGAATATCCGGGAACTACAACATGTATGCGTCCTGGTACGATAAATAACTATTTCTTCTTCTTTTTGCCGTCTTTTTTGTTGTCCTTCTTTTCAGCTTCCGCATTCAACTCAACCAGTAACTGGTTCTTGCTGACCACCTGCCCCGTTTTGACATGAATGGTCTTTACAGTACCGCTGACCGCTGCCGACAACTCATTCAACATCTTCATCGCTTCAAGGATCAACAGCTTGTCCCCCGCTTTTACCTTCTGACCGTCCTTAACGAAAACCTTGCGGATGGTTCCCGGAATAAAGGAGGTAACCATGGCAGGATTCTCAGGCGTCCACGCCTTGCGCTCCCGGTGCTTGCGGGTTAAAAGCGTTTTGAATTTCGCCCCCTCATAAACCTCAAACATTTCGTATTTTACAGATTCCGGTGTGTTGGTTTTTGGCTCTTCCATGTTGAATGCATTTTTTGTTGGCCCTGGCGACCACCCCTGTGTTCAATACAAAGCAGACGGTATCTCTGAAATCATTGTTGATCAAAAAGGAGGCACACCATGCTTCTTCTCAGGCCTCTTTTCGTCTTTTTGACTGGAAATATCCAGGGCGTGGATGATGAAACGACGGGTTTCTTCAGGCTCAATGACAGCATCCACATAACCGTATGCAGCAGCAACATAAGGATTGGCAAACTTTTCCTTGTATTCCTGGATCTTCTTTTTGCGCACCTCATCCGGGTTCTCTGCCTCCATGATCTCACTCCTGAAAATAATGTTGGCTGCCCCCTCGGGTCCCATAACCGCAATTTCTGCAGTGGGCCAGGCCAGCACAAAATCTGCCCGAAGGTGATTGGAACACATCGCAATGTAACCCCCGCCATAGGCTTTACGCAAGATCACCGTGATTTTGGGAACCGTAGCTTCACTGTAGGAATACAGAACCTTGGCGCCATGACGTATAACACCGGCATGCTCCTGGTCAATGCCCGGAAGATATCCCGGCAAATCGACCAAAGTCACCAGCGGAATATTAAACGCATCACAGAAGCGAATGAAACGTGCAGCCTTATCACTGGAATCCACATCCAATACACCCGCAAGAACCATGGGCTGATTGGCAACGAAGCCGACAGACTGACCACTGATACGCGCAAAACCGATCACAATATTGGCTGCAAAACGCTCCTGAACTTCAAAAAATTCTGAATCATCACAAATAGCCTTGATGATATGACGCACATCATACGGCTGCTTGGCATCATTGGGGAAAATATCCTCAATCTTGTACAGCTTCGACTTCGGTTGCTTGACCGGAAAAGGTTCTGCCTTTTTGGTGTTGTTCCACGGAATGTAACTGACCAGCTGTTTGATCTGCTCAAAACATTCTGATTCGCTTTCTGCAAAGAAATGCGCATTTCCGGTGATCTCACTGTGAACAGCCGCGCCCCCAAGATCTTCCATCGAAATTTCCTCGCCCAGCACCGTCTTGATCACCTCCGGACCGGTGATGAACATCTTGGAGATCTTATCCACCATGAAAACGAAATCAGTCAGCGCGGGACTGTAAACCGCCCCGCCGGCACACGGACCCAGAATCACCGAAATCTGCGGAATCACCCCGCTGGCCAGAGTGTTGCGGAAAAAGATCTCCCCGTATCCCGCCAGGGAGTTCACCCCCTCCTGAATACGTGCACCACCCGAATCGTTGATGCCGATCAGGGGAACCTTCAGCTTCATGGCGTGATCCATGATCTTCGTAATCTTCTTGGCATGCATGTACCCCAATGAGCCCCCGGCAACAGTGAAATCCTGGGCATAAATACAGATAGGGTAACCATTGATGGTTCCCGTCCCGGTAACAACGCCATCGCCCGGAAGGTACTTCTTGTCCATGTCGAAATCCTTCCCGGCATGTTCTACAAATAAATCATATTCATGAAATGAGTTCGGATCCAGCAATGCCAGGATGCGCTCACGGGCTGTGAGCTTGCCCATCGATAACTGCTTCTCTATTGCCTTGACCCCGCCCCCCTGAACGGCTCCACTCATTCGCTTCTTAAGATCCAGGGTTTTCTGCCGTAGTGACATAATGATTGGTGTTTTGAAAAAAGTATGCAAAGGTATATAAAACTGATCCGGCAATTGACCAGCTTTTCTGCAAAATCGGATGACCGCCTGAGCGCAATTCTCATAAAGAAAAGAAAGACAACAAAATAGAAGAGCAGGTCCAAGTGTTAAGATTTCTTAAAACACCTTCCCCGATCACCGGATATGAAGTGAATTCAAAATGACTATTTTTGTACTGAGCAGTCTTCCCATGAATATAGAGGAATTCAGAGATTATTGTTTGTCAAAACCCGGAGCAGGGGAATCCCTGCCTTTTGATGAATATACCCTGGTTTTTAAAGTGATGAGTAAAATGTTTACCCTCACACCTCTCGACGACACCTTCTGCTTCTCGGTGAAAGCAGATCCCGATGAGGCAGAATCCCTTAAAGAACGATTTCCCTGTATCACCGCAGCCAGGTATATGGATAAAAAACACTGGATTATGGTCCGACCCGATGCATCGATCGACGATCATACAATGAAAAAACTGATCGATCGTTCATATGAACTGGTCGTGCAGAAAATGACAGGAAAAGACCGGGAAGCACTTAAAAAACTGAGCCTATGAAAATGATCCTGACCCTGTTCACAATATTTGGCCTGACGTGCGGAAGTGTCTGGGCGCAGAAAAATGTCCTGGTGGTTGAAAAAGCCGGAAATGTCAGGAGTTTCAAGTATTTTGAAGGGGATAAAATTGAAGTCCATACCACCGACAGCCTTGAACTCAAGGGAATGATCACCGCTATTAATGACAGCAGCTTCATTCTGGATTTTTATACTGAGGTCAGTCTCTCAAAAGTGAAAACCGTTCTCAGAACCCGTTGGGCCATCAGTATTATTTCAAAGGTACTGATGATAGGCGGGGCCGGACTCGTGATCATTGAAGCGGTGAACGGAGCCATTTCTTCAAATGGTAACATGAATGAAAACAACCTCTATATCGGTGCTGCCACAGCCGCCGCAGGCGCTTTGCTGATCCCCTGGCAGAAAGCACGTTTCGATATTTTATCCGACGAATGGAAAATAAAAATTCTGAAATCGGAACAGCAAAACAATTATCAAAAGAATAAAACCATCCGATTCTGATAATCAGTGTTTCCTGTCCGTAGTGAAAAGCACCAGCGCTCCCAGCGAACTGCGGGCATCCCCTTCGGGAAATGATTTCAGAAGGTCCAACGATTGATCTCTGAAACCCAGCATCACCTTTTCTGCATAAGCAATACCCTCACTGTTTCTTACTTTGTCCATCACCCGGCTGATGCGCTCAGGATCATTGTTGTGACCGCGTATCAGACCCAGAATTCTGCGTCTTTCCGGCAGGCTGCTGTTGCTGAGCAGATGAATGACCGGAAGCGATATTTTCTGCTCCTTGATATCAAGCCCGCCCGGCTTGCCACTCCGGTTTTCAGTGTCGAAATCCATCAGGTCGTCCTTGATCTGAAATGCCATTCCCACAAGCTCGCCAAAATCATGCATACGCGCAACAGCCTCTTCCGTCGCCCCCGCGGCAGAAGCCCCCGCAGCACAGCAGGCCGCGATCAGCGAGGCCGTTTTCTTACGGATGATCCTGAAATAAACCTCTTCGGAAATATTTAAACTGCGCGACTTCTCAATCTGCAGAAGCTCCCCCTCACTCATTTCCTTTACAGCACGGGATACAATCCTTAACTGCTCAAACTCCCGCGTTTCCAGCGAAAGCAACAAACCACGCGACAACAGATAATCCCCCACAAGAACCGCCACCTTGTTCTTCCATAGGGCATTGACAGAGAAGAATCCCCGGCGCTTGTCGGCACCGTCAACCACATCATCATGTACCAGGGTAGCGGTATGCATCAACTCAATGAATGTGGCCGCATGATAGGCCGAATCGTTGATGCCACCATTCAGCATGGCCGACAGAAACACAAACATCGGCCGCATCTGCTTCCCCTTCCGCTTCAGAATGTAACGGATCACCCGGTCGAGAAGAAAAGTATCAGTATGCAGACTTTCCTTCAACCTGCGGTTGAATTCCTCCATGTGAGGCGCAATGGGAACTGAGATTTGCCGTAGACGGTCCATACGATACCTGTTGCGGCAAAATTAAGCTTTTAGCCGATCAAATGTCAACCAGCTTATTCTTTATAGCATAAGTGATCAGATTCACCGTGTTCTTCGAACCGGTCTTGGCGATCAGGTTGGCCCTGTGCCAGTTCACTGTCCGCATGCTTAAAAACAATTTCTCCGCGATCTCCTGATCCGTCATCCCTTCCGCGATCAGCTGCAGAACCTCAAGCTCCCGGCGGGTCAGCTCTGCCTCAGGATCATTCTTCTTGTCCTGCTCAACGTACTTCCTGGCAAAAATCGCCATCAGCTCCTCTGAATAATAATTTTTCCCCTCCGTTACACAGCGTATCGCGCGGTCGAGTCCCTCCCGGTTGATGTTCTTCAGCAAAAATCCGCATACCCCTGCATCAATCATCTGCTGAAGGTATTCATCCTCACCAAACATGGATAAGGCAATGATCTTCAGCTCAGGATAACGCGACATAGCTTCCCGTGCAGCCTCAATTCCGTTCATCACCGGCATCTCGATATCCATGAACACCAGATCTACAGTATCCTTTTCCAGCTTGTCGAGAAAATCCCTGCCGTTGGTCGCCTCCGCGACCACCCGGGCGTATTTCAAACGGTTGATGATCATCACCAAACCATTGCGGAATATCTCATGGTCATCCACCACCATGATCCTGATCTTATCTTCCATAAACGACCGTTTTCATGAAACCTCTGTGTTCGTAAAATCAAATTTATCCCTGCGGATCTCGATCGAAACCATCATCCCCTTACCCGCTTCGCTGCGGAATTCACAGTGACCGTTAACAGACTGTACCCTGTGTACAATATTGCTCAATCCCATGCCGCCGTTTCCCTTGGTTTTGCTCTGCCCAAGATCAAACCCGACACCATCATCCTTGTAATTCAATTCCAGTACTTCCACAGTCTCGAACAGGTGTATCTCGATATTTTTTGCAGATGCATGCTTCAGCGTATTGTTGATCAGCTCCAGCACCACCCGGTACAAAACGATTTCAAGCGTCCGCTCATACCGCTGACGCATCACATCCATACTCAGCATCACATGTATGGCCTTACTCGCCTGCAGCTTCTCGCAGAAATTCTTTAAGGCCTTGATCAGGCCATAATCAGCGATCATGCTCGGCATGAGATTATTGGCGATCGTTCGCGTGTCATTCACGGCCTCATCAATCAATTCATTCACATAACGCAGCATCTCCTTGCGCTCCTCCTCTGCCAATTCCTGGTCCTGAAGCTCATTCACGTATATCTTGATGCTCGATAGCAATGGCCCCAGTCCGTCGTGCAGATCCTTGGCAAAACGCTTGCGCTCCCGCTCTTCCATCTCCATCACAATCTGCGGAAGCATACGCTCCAGATCCTTATACTTCTTCTCACTTTCCTGTAAGGCGCGCTCCGACTCCCTCTCCATCGTGATCTGGCGGACTTTCTGCCGGTGGCGCGACATATAAAAAATGGCCAGCGACAAACCCAGGACCAGCACAAAAACGATCCCCGACATGGTGAACAAGATGTTGTTGTTCTTGAATTTCAACGCCTGTAATTCCCGCTCCCGCTGTAATTCGCGGATCTCCCGCTCCTTCTTTTCCGTTTCATATTTCACCTGAAGATCAGCCAGCCTGACCATACTTTCTTCATTGTAAATACTGTCCTTCAAACCGATATACAACGACTGGTTCTCAAAGGCCTGTTCAAATAAACCCTGCTTTGCATACAACTCCGACAATTCACGGTAATTGTTCATCCGGAGCTCACGAAAACCGTATGTGGTGGCCAGCTTCAGGCTCTTTTCAAACCACTGAAGGGCCGAAGAAATCTGTCCCGTCTGCCGGTTCACTATGCCCAGGCTGTGACAGGCATTGGCAATGCCCTGCTGATCTCCCAGCTCTGTGTTGATGCGGAGCGCCTTCTCAAAATACAGCGCGGCCTCCCTGTACTGCGCCTTTTCGCGGTATACGTCCCCTGTATTGATGAGCGATGCGGCCAATCCCCGCTTAAATCCACACTCCTCCGAAATCCGCGTGGCATGCGTGAAATAATCCAGCGACTCATCAAATCGCCCCTGTGCGTAATAAACCATCCCGATGTTGATCAGGGAAGTCGCAATGCCCTGCTGATCATTCAGCTGCTGACGTATCCGGAGTGAACGGTTGTAGTACTCCAGCGCTTTGGGATAATTCTTCTGCGCATCATAGATCAATCCGATATTTCCCAGCGCATAGGCCATGCCCTGCTTATCGTCGAGCCGTTCACGGATGGATAGCGATTGAAGATAACACGTCAGCGCCTTCGCGTGAAAACCCTGATCATAATACAAAATGCCGATGCTGCCCAGCGCTATGGCGATTCTCTGCTGATCACCCGCTTTACGGGCCACGCTGATGGAACGCGTGTAATATGCCATGGATCTTTCATAATCCCCGCTGGCCTGGTAAACACTCGCGATATTACTCAGGACGCTGGCCGTGCCTTTCAGATGACCGGCACGCGTGTATACCCCGGCCGCCCTTTCATAAAACACCAATGCTTCATCAAGGCGCCCCTGGAGATGATGAACCACCCCAATATTGTTCAGTGCACGAGCCTCACCGCTGGCAAACCTCAACTCCCTGGCAAGTTCCAGCGCGTAACCGCCGTATTTAACCGCCCATTCAGGATCCGTGCTGCGCAGGCTCCAGCATAAATCGATCAGCTTGTTCACCCTGAAGGTGTCACGCCTCAGCGCAGTCGTCGGATCCGGCGCCTGATCATCCGGTCCCTTCCCCTGCACAAGCAGCGGCAAAACCAACAGCGTCAGACACAAACCCAAAAGCCACAGGGAAGATTTTACCGCCTTCAGAAGATTCATGGGGAGAAGTACAGGTGTTTTTCCTATTTTTGACAATGCTTTGTAAAAGTAATCAAATCATTCATATTAAATCAGGCACACATGAGTTTTGAACTTCCTGCATTACCCTACGACCCTAAGGCCCTGGAGCCAGTGATCTCTGCAAAGACCATTGAATTCCATTACGGGAAACACCATCAGGCCTACGTTAACAACCTCAACAACCTGCTCCCGGGCTCCGGCTTTGAAAATGCATCACTGGAAGAAATCATCCTGAAATCATCCGGACCCATTTTCAACAATGCAGCACAGGTCTGGAATCACACTTTCTACTGGAATTGTCTGAAGCCCGCAGGCGGCGGTCAGCCCCAGGGAAAACTTCTGGAAGCCATTGAAAAGGAGTTCGGATCATTCCAGGATTTCAGCGCGAAATTCACCCAGGCCGCTGTCAGCCTCTTCGGTTCCGGCTGGGCATGGCTCGTCATGAACCCTGAGGGCAAACTGCAGATCATCCAGGAACCCAACGCCGGCAACCCCATAACAAAAGGCATGGTTCCGCTGCTCACTTTTGATGTTTGGGAACATGCCTATTACCTCGATTACCAGAACAGGCGCCCCGACCATATTGCTGCCCTCTGGAGTCTGGTTGACTGGAAGGCCGTCGAAAACAGGTTCTAGACCATGGAAGTACAGGGCAGGCATTACCGTACCGTGTGGATGGAAGGGCAGACGGTGATGCTCATCGACCAGAACCTCCTCCCGTTTCAGTTCAGGATCCTGAGCTGCCGGAATTTCAGGGAAACAGCCGAAGCCATCCGTGTCATGAATGTCCGCGGCGCCGGCGCCATAGGCGTTACCGCCGGATATGCAATGGCACAGGCCTTCTGTGAACCTGATCAGGCAAAAGAATCCCGGATCCGTGAAGCCTGCGATTTCATTGAAGCCACAAGACCCACGGCAAGAAACCTTTTCTATGCCACGCGACGGGTCCTGCAGGCCGGCCTCGCAGGCGGAACCACCGCCGCAATGCTTGAAGCAGCAACCCTCGCCGACGAAGATGTGGAAACCAGCCGCGCCATCGGCGAATACGGATGCAACCTGCTGACAGAAGGCTGCAGGGTACAAACCCATTGCAATGCCGGCTGGCTGGCCTTCACCGACTGGGGAAGCGCGCTTTCGCCAGTTTACTGCGCTAAAAAGAAGGGAATCAACGTGTTCGTTTATGTCGACGAAACCAGGCCCCGCTTACAGGGCGCACGTCTGACCGCCTGGGAACTCGTCAACGAAAAAATCCCGCATGCCGTGATCCCCGATAATGCAGGCGCATGGCTGATGTCGCAGGGAAAAGCAGACCTGATGATCGTGGGTGCCGACCGTATCGCTGCTAACGGAGATGTCGCCAATAAGATCGGAACCCTTGAAAAAGCCATCGTGGCGCATAAATACGGCATTCCCTTTTATGTCGCGGCCCCGGGGTCGACCTTCGACCTGAATTGTCCGACAGGAAAGGACATTCCCATTGAAGAAAGAAGCGAAGATGAAGTGCTCTTCATGGAAGGTCCGGATGAAGCAGGCGAAATCCGCAAAATCAGGGTATGTGCCGAAGGCTCCGCTGCCTGGAATCCGGCGTTTGATGTAACCCCGGCGGAGTATATCAGCGGCATCATCACCGAAAAGGGCATCATTAAAGCAAATCCTGAAGACATCAAAATGACCTTTGGTCAAAACCATAATGGGTGAAGAGTACCAGGGCCTTAAATATAAAGTGATCATGCTCGGCGATCAGTGCCCGGACCACCCCCTGATACCGGAACTGATCCATTGGTGCGGCCGCTTTCATGATTCCGGACTGGCTCCTGCCTATCCCGGGGGTTCTTACGGAAACCTCAGCTTCAGGATAAAAGCCGGAGAGGAGCCTTTCATTATCACAGGAACCTGTATCGGGCTAAAAGATGATCTGTGCAGCGACCATCTCGTCCGCGTTGAAAGAGCCGACCTTCAAGCCAATACAGTATACGCATGCGGAAGCAGGATGCCCTCATCTGAAAGTATGATGCACTGGGCCGTTTACAGGGAGCGGCCCGAGATCATGGCGGTATTTCACGGACACAGTCCCGAAATACTCCGTCATCACAGCCTTTTGGGCTTAGCCGTCAGCGGACAGGAATGGCCCTATGGGAGCACTGAGCTGGCCGGCTGCATGGCGGGACTGGCCCGCAGTCACGACTTTTTTATCGCCCGTGAACACGGTTTTATTTCCCTCGGGAAGGATATGGAACAGGCGGGACAAATGGCATTTGAAATCCTGAGTAAAGCACAGGAGCAAGGTTAAGACAAGGTTACGCTCCCGTTAAGTTCATATTAAATCCCTGATGTTCAAAACCTGATGGGGTGCCGGCTTCGCTTGTTTTCGTAAATTTGTGTCGAAAATATTTAAGTATGGAACAGGAACAGCGCATATTGCTGGTTGATGATGAAGAGGACATCCTTGAATTTCTGGGGTATAACCTGAAGAAAGAGGGGTATCAGGTGCTGACCGCCACCAATGGCCAGAAAGCTGTGCAACTGGCCGTAGAAAACCGCCCCGACCTGATCATCCTTGACGTTATGATGCCGGGCATGGACGGGGTGGAGACCTGTACCCTCATGCGCCAGCACCAGCAGCTTAAAGACACCATGATCATCTTTCTGACCGCCCGCAGTGAAGATTATTCACAGATTGCGGGATTCGAAGCCGGTGCCGATGATTACCTGGCAAAACCCATACGTCCCAAGGTTTTTGTAAGCAGGGTAAGAGCCCTGTTAAAAAGAATACGTCCGGTGGAAAGAAGCGGTGACAGTACTGAAGTCGCTAACCTGGTGATCGACAGGGAAAAATATACGGTCTTTGTCGACGGAAGGGAAGTGAATCTTCCGCGCAAGGAATTTGAACTGCTCAGCCTGCTGGCCTCAAAGCCCAATAAAGTGTTTACACGCGATGAAATCTTCGATAAGATCTGGGGCAACAATGTCATCGTCGGCGACCGCACCATCGATGTTCATATCCGGAAACTCAGGGAGAAAATCGGCATACCCAATATAAAGACAGTTAAGGGTGTAGGGTATAAATTCGAAGAAAAGTAGAATCATGAGTGTACAGTCACCCAAAAGAATCGCACTGGGGGCATCCATCCTGATCACCCTCTTCTTTTCGGCCGCGTATGCAACAGTCAACCTTTTGTTTCTCAGCGAGCCATGGTGGATATTGGGCGTGCTCGCAGTGGTGCTCTTTGTCTTCTGTTTTGTGCTGATCAGGATATCACTGCATCAGTTTTTTTATAACCGGATAAAACTGATATACAAGACGATAAGTCAACAAAAAGTGCCCAGAGGCAAGGGCGATCTCTGGAAGAAAGTGAATGATCCGAAGTTTATCGAAGGTCTTGAAGGAGAGGTTTTTGAATGGGCTCAAGCCAAAAATACTGAGCTCGAGACCCTGAAGAAGCAGGAGAAATTCAGAAGGGAATTTATTGGAAATGTGTCGCATGAGCTTAAAACTCCGGTTTTCAACATCCAGGGATATATCCTCACACTTCTCGACGGCGGACTGGAAGATGAGGCCGTTAACCGGGAATACCTGAAGCGCACGGAAAAGAGCGTGAATCGTATGATTGCCATTATCAACGATCTGGAAACCATTTCCCGCATGGAATCAGGGGAACAAAAGCTTAAACCTCAGCGATTTGATATTCACGCATTGGGTCACGAGATCATTGAAGCCTATGAAATGAAGGCCAGGGAAAAAGGGATACGCCTGCAGATCAATCCTTCCACCAATTACAGCGTTTCTGTCCTTGCCGATCGCAACAGCATCCGCCAGGTATTGAACAATCTCGTGGAAAATTCTGTCAAATACGGAAAGCAGGAAGGCAAGACCAAGATCAGTTTCTTCGATATGGATGAAAATGTGCTGATCGAGGTGAGCGACGATGGGATCGGGATTGCGGAGGAAGAGTTGCCCCGTGTATTTGAACGCTTCTACAGGACCAACCGCGGACGTTCGGCTGATTCTTCAGGCTCGGGGCTGGGACTGGCCATCGTTAAACACATTGTTGAGGCCCACGGACAAAGCATCAATGTGCGTTCAACGATAGGCGTAGGAACCACCTTCGCCTTTATGCTGAAAAAAGCCTGATTTTTTTTGCAACCCTCTCTTCATGTGCAGGGGAAGTTCGCTTTTGCTATATTTGCTGTATTGTTGAACGATTAATCCGATCATTTATGGTAAAGCGTTTTTTACTGGGATTGGCCTTATTAGCGATCTGGGTGCTGCAACTGGCAGCACAGAGTTTTGATTTCAGTGATGCAGCGAGAGAGCAGCGGATCCGGAATGATATCACCATTCTCGCAGGGGATTCACTGCAGGGACGCGAATCGGGGACGGCCGGTGAATACATGGCGCGGCACTATATTGCCAGCCAGTTTGAAGAAGCAGGTCTGAAACCGATGTTCCTCGGGAATTCCTATTTTCAGCGCTTCACCTACGAAGACCAGCCCTCTTACGGTCGGTTCAATTATTTTAAGCTTAACGGAAAGGAACTCAGGCTCTATCACGATTATTACGCCCTGCCGTTTTCAGGGAGCGATTCCCTGGACGCTGAAGCTGTGTTTGCCGGATATGGTATTTCCATGCCCGAAGAGGGAATCGACGATTATGCCTCTCTGCAGGACGTGTCTGGTAAAGTGTTGATTATTAACACCTCTCTTCCTGAAGCCTTCAAAAAGAATGAAGCCGTGGTGCGCATGTCGGGCAAGGCCGACAAAGTAAACCTTGCCGTTCAGAAAGGAGCCAGAGCCGTCATTTTCATTCTGGGCGAAAACGAAGTGCTGGAACCCAATCATATGCTTAATCACTACGAGGCCGTGAGCAGCGTTCCTGTGATTTTCCTGAGAGACAGAAAACTCCTGCAAAATGACGGGAATACCGTTAAAATCAGGGTGAACATTCTGCGCGAAAAAAACAGAACAGCCTACAATGTGGCCGGCTATATCGACAACGGAGCAGAAAACTGGGTGGTGATCGGCGGGCATTATGACCATATGGGATGGGGAATCGGGGCCGACGGCAAGCCGGATATCTTTAACGGAGCAGACGACAATGCCACCGGAACTGCGGCCGTGATTGAGATTGCACGATTCCTCAGTCAATCGGGTCTGAAAAACAACAACTATGTCTTGTGTGCTTTCTCAGCAGAAGAAAAAGGCCTTATCGGGTCCACTTTCTTCACCAACAGCAAAACCCTGGAGCTGGAAAAGATCAATTATATGATCGATCTCGACATGGTGGGGAAACTCGATGATAAGCGAAACCTGCTGGTTTTCGGATCCGGAACCTCTTCCATCTGGAAAAAAGCCCTCACCGAGGCCAATCAGTTCAAGCTGAAAGTCAAACAATCGAAATCCGGAGTCGGCGGTTCAGACCATATGCCGTTCTACTACAAAGACATTCCGGATATTTTTATACATACCGGTCTGCATAAAGATTATCACACACCCGCCGACGATATTGATAAGATCAATTATCCGGGCATCGTTGATGTGGTGAAATACACCGAAAAGATCATCGAATTCCTGAACGACAAAGGAAAGCTGCCCTTCAGCAAAACCTCAGGAATGCAGGCGGTCTGGGGAGCCACCAAAATGATGTAACAGTGACCTCAGGGCTTTTCCAGGATGTAAAAGCGGTCGATCTGTACCAGGTTGGTGTCAAGCGCCGTCACAAATAAACTGTCACCACTTCGGGTGAGCGAACAGAAATGGTAGTTTTTGACAAATAACTGACTGTAAGGATCCTGTGCCTTCATGTTGTAGAGCGGGGCGCCTCCGCCGGCCGTGGTGATGTAATAAATACCGTCCGCATAACAACGTTCGTAACTGTGGTTGTGGCCGCTGAAAACCACGTCAACTCCCGATTCCCTGAAGAGGGGAACAAGCTCCATCCGGAGTTTTTCAAGATCGGTTTTATGAAAGCCCGACGTATAAAACGGATAATGGGTAATCACGGCCGTGAATGCAGTGCCGTCCGGCTGATCCGCCAGATCCTGCCTGAGCCAGGTCTTTTGCGGACTCCCTTCACCGTAATCCGATATCACATCCAGGATCACAAAATGGATGTTCATCACATCCACAGAGTACCATTTTCCTTCATTGGGCAACTGAAGTTCCTGCTGTATCTTCAGGTCGCCCAGCTCATGGTTGCCCAGCGCCGGATACATGGGACACGTCTTCACCAGCTCAGCCACAATACTGTTGAAGATACTCCAGTGCTGATCATTTTTTCCGTTGAAAACCAGATCACCGGTATGAAATACCGCCACAGGTTTTAATTTCAAAATACCATCGATAATCTTCTGGTGGATCACATGATTGGACCGTGAATCCCCGTAAACCACGATCACACTGTCATTATGATCACTTCCTGGCTGAATGGCAGTCTTCGTCCGCCAGCCTGCCGAAAAAACCAGTCCGGCCATAAATATAATGGCCAGACCCGCAAAGATTCCAATACTCTTTTTCATATCGCGGATTCAATTGATCCGCCAAAGATAAGGTTTACAAGGCAAAGAATTTTATGGCCTCCTGGTGTTTCCCATTAGAGACACTCAACAGGAACAAAGCCTGTGAAGGAAGTGAGGCAGGAAGGGTCACCCGCTCACCGCTCGTGATGATCAAGCTTGACGTATATATACGCCGACCGTCCAGGCTGATGATCTCAATTAGATATTCTCCCTCGGGACCCCCGAAACTGAAAGCCACTTGATCCCCTCCGGCATAAGGCGAACTGATTCCCCATTCCTCTTCGCTCCCGGTATGGCGGACACTGATCACCGGACTATAGCTGAAGTCGCCGTTGAAATCAGTCTGCTTCAGACGATAATAAAGATTCCCTTCGGGAATTCCGCTGTGCAGATACTGGTAAGTAATGGGGCTGTTCGAGTAACCGGCGCCGGCCATCTGGTAAACCGTGCTAAAATCAGTAGCATCTGTGGAATACTCCAGGCCGAAATAGTCATTCTGATCCTCTGAAGCAGTTTTCCATTCCAGGACCACCCCCTCACTTGTACTCCTGGCCGTAAAATCCACGAGCTCAATGGGCAGCGGGTTGGAAGGAAGGAGATTGGAATAGGCCATATCATCAATAAATATCGTGGCAAAATTCGTCGTCGAATGCTCTCCTGCAAAAAGCCAGGAATCAATGTTAACGTTATTGGCCATGCCCCCGCTGATGAGTCCCTGGAAAATCCTGACCCCGTCCATCCAGAGATCCCAGCGGTCAGCAGCAAGCGAATAAAGGTTGCCGTTGTGATAGTAATCGGAAGCAAGAGCGTCGTTGTTGCCAAAAATTTCAAACTGGTAGATCTTTTTCTGCTGCAGCGGAGATCCCGCAAGCGAAGTCAGATCTATCCAGGAACTACCATTATGATAAGCCATTCGTAATATATTTCCGGGCGCAAAGGTCCAGCGTAACGAAATGAAACTCTGATTCAGATTGGTCGATGCGTTTGAAGTATTACTGTACAATGCACCGGCCCCCTGAAAGTAATACCAGTCACCGGCCTTGGGCCCGGCCTCACCCGTCGGATCACCAAAAAGTACGGTGAATTTCGTGTGCAGGAGTTTGGAAGGCGTGTATCCGTGAATGCTGAATTTGTTCACCGCAATCCCCGTGGATGCCGTGGCCTTCAGCTCAGAACCACTGCCCAGCAAGGGAAGCCCCGGGTTCTGCAAATAAAATCCACTGCCCTGTGCCACCGCTCCGATCGATAACATGTCATTGCCACCACCGGATACAGGCTGCGGAAGAAGTGTTGTGTTGGTCCCGCTGGCCGTAGCCCATTCACCCACACCCTGCCCGAAATCATAAATCCACGATTGTGCATGCAGGCCTGTCATGGGCAAGAACAGTCCCAACACCAAAGAAAATTTTATCAGCGAATTGTATATTTTTGTTTTCATGTCTGCGTTAATTTGATTGTGTTGCAAAGATACAAAAAATAATCCTAATTTAGACCAAATATAAATAAAATAATTACAATCCTGAAAAACAATTCAATATACAGATTAAAAATCAAGATTTGTCCTTTGTTCATTCTGATGATCGTGGCCATCGGGCTCGCACTTCCGAATGAACTTCGGGCACAGACCGATAAGGAGCCAGGCGGAAAGGGGCGCAAAAGGGATAAAGTCCGCGACAGCATCCCGGAGCAGGACTATTACGCGGAAGGACATTTGCGGTACAGCAATCATGTGTACTCGGGGAATATCCGGACCATACAACTCTACCGCGAAGGCTGGGAGTTTGCCGTACCCCTGATCACGCTCGGGGCTGACGAGAAGCTGATCCTCAGTTTTGACGATCTTGAAGGCGGGCGAAAAGACTACAAATACACCCTTATTCATTGCTCAGCTAACTGGCAGCCCACCGATCTGATCCCTGCAGAATACCTGGGCGGACTCACAGAAGACGATATCGTTCAATACGAATACTCATTCAACACCATTCAATCCTATACCCACTATTCCCTTGTTTTTCCGGGTGAACAGGTGCGCCCGCTTATCTCAGGGAATTATATTCTGGAGGTTTTTCTGGACGACGGCCGCAGAACCCGCGTCTTCACCCGGCGCCTGATGATCGTGGAACCCAAACTCGGCGTGGAAGCCCGTGTCAAGCGAGCCACACAGATCGAGTTCAAGAATTACAAACAGGAAATTGATTTCACGATCGATCGTTCAGGATATCAGATTGATAACCCATATGGGGACATGAAGGTGATCCTGATGCAGAACCACCGCTGGGACAATGCCAAATTTGACCTTAAACCGAAGTATGTCAAGGGAAGCCTGCTTGAATTTGACGATGAGAATGAAAATGTTTTCAGCGGAGGCAATGAGTTCAGGCGCTTTGACATCAAGAGCCTGAAGTGGAATTCGGAGTTTATCTCTCGGATATACAGCGATTCAGCCGGATATCATGTGCTGCTTCGCGACGAGGAGAGAGCAACTTTTAAGATCTACTATTCTGAGAAAGATGTCAACGGGCGCTTCCTGATACGCTCAGAAGATAACGTGAGAAACAGCGATATAGAGGCCGAATATGTGTGGGTTCATTTTTTTCTCCGCTACGATGCCCCGCTGATCGACGGAAGCCTGTATGTTTTCGGCGGACTTTCCGACTGGGGATTCCCTGAATGGTGCCGGATGCAGTATGATTATCAGCGCAAAGGGTACACCCTCGCCCTCTACCTGAAACAGGGTTTTTACAATTACCAGTATGTTTTCCTCGAAAACGGCAGTACGGCCGGAGATGAAGCCTTTATTGAAGGCATGCATTTCGAAACGGAGAACGATTATACCATACTCGTTTACAACCGGCAGCAGGGAGAAAATTACGACCGGCTGGTCGCGGTCAGCCAAATCAACACTTACACACGCTAAACAAGGTTCTGCCCGGGATCAGGTTTCCGGCTCATTCAGAGAGCTTCTTCAGGGCCTCCCTGAACATGACATCTTCGGGCAGAAGAACCGGATAAAATGCCGGATCGTTGAAGATCACCTGCCCGATGGACGCCTTCAGTTCAGCTTTGATCAGGGCTTCAGAAGCACTGAGCCCCGCGGGATCCGGCGGGATGTTATTCTTCTGTGCGTAAGCGGTCAGCTGGCGCAGCAGGTCCTGGGTAACCACAAACCCGCGCACAAAACCGGCCGCATCTTTATAGGAGGCCAGTACCTTACGCCTCTGGTCGGCATAATCAAAAGCAAAATTGCTGATGATCCCCTGGCTGCGGAGCTTTTTATAGTAATCGGAGGAGGCCGTGGAACGCGCCGATACGTATACATCCGGCATGATCCCGCCGCCACCGTAAACAATTCTTCCTGAAGGCGTGGTATAGGCCGTGGTGTCAGCAAAGTTCATACTGTCCTGGTAATCCTCATCACTCATGAATTGCTTGTAAAAATCAGCGTAGTATTTTTCAAAATCTTCTGTGTAAGGCTTCTGAATGCAGCGCCCGGTCGGTGTGTGATAGCGGGCCACCGTCAGCCTCAGTGCCGAACCATCGGGCATCATGATCTGCTCCTGAACCAGTCCCTTCCCGAAACTCCGGCGCCCCACGATGATTCCGGCATCCTGGTCCTGAAGCGCTCCGGCGAGGATTTCGGAAGCTGAGGCTGAAAACTCATCGATCATCACCACCACCGGGAAACCTTCCAGTTCACCCGCCGAAGTAGCCAGATATTCCTGCTTTTTGCGATGATAACCTTCGGTGTAAACAATCAGCTTTTTGTCGCCCAGAAACTGATCTGCAATTTCTATAGCAGCATCCATAACCCCGCCGCCGTTGCCCCTCAGATCCAGTACCAGCTTCTTCATCCCTTTCTCTTTAAGCTGGTTGGCCGCCTGCAGGAACTCTGCGCCGCTGGTGTTGGAAAAACGGCTTAAACGGATATATCCCGCATCCGGAGTGGCCATATAGAAAAAGTCAATACTTGATGTCGGGATGTTTCCGCGGGTGATCGTTTTCTCCAGCGATTTGCTCTCCGACGGTCTGAACAATCCGACCCTGACCCGCGTTCCCCTCGGACCCTTCAGCATCTTCACCGCATCATCGTTACTGATCTTTGTCCCGGCCACCACTTTGCCGTCAACTTTCACGATCCTGTCCCCGGCCAGCAAACCCGCAGTTTCCGAAGGCCCGCCCGGAATAATGCTGATCACCGTAATGCTGTCGCGGATAATGCGGAACTGTATACCTATCCCGTCGAAATTGCCCTTCAGGGGATCATTGGCTTCGTTGAAATCCTCCGCGCTGATATAGACGGAATGCGGATCAAGCTGCTGCAAAAGACCATTGATAGTCATCTCTTCCAAACCGGCACGGGAGGTTGAATCCACATACTCGTCTTCAATGTAGGAAATGACCTGCTGTATCTTGTCGTACCGCTCAAGATCAAACGAGAAAATTCCGTTTTTCGACTGTATGGCCGGAATCAGAAGGGTTCCGAGAAGCATGCCCAGGATCAGCACCAGGGCGAAAAATATAGGAAGATAAATATAAGGCCGCTTGTTCATAGGCTTGGTTTAGCTTGATTTTACGAAAATACACAAATTAAATGCATGCCTCAGTTCTTTGACATTTGCTGATCGCATGCTGTGCAATGAAATGAAGACGGTTGAAAATATTCACATCACTCATCCCGCTGTCGAAATCCAAAAACAGCAGGTTCAGCTCAGGATACAGGCTGCGGGTTCGTTTTTCCACCCCCTTGGAAATGATGTGATTGGCAATACATCCGAAGGGCTGAAAGCTGACCACATCATGGATGCCATCCTCAGCAAAACGGGCAAATTCTGCAGGGATCAGCCATCCTTCACCGAACTGGGCGTTGGGGTTGATGATCTCTGCCGCACGGGCAGCTTCTTTGTGGGGATTGCCGATCGGCCGGTACCAGGGGAAACCCGACATGCGCGATTCCATCCTCCGGATAATGCTGAATACGTAAGATTCCAGAAGGTTCTTCAGGATCTTCGGGTGCTCCCGGCGTTCCACCTTTTCCCTGATCCTGATCTCACTGCTGGCCAGTCCCTCAAGGAAGAATGAGGTGATCGGCGGTATCACCGCTTCAATATCATGATCGAGCAGCCATTGCACCACCTTACGGTTTCCGAAGCTGTTGTACTTCACAAAGATCTCCCCGACCACACCCACCCGGGGAACCACCTGCTTTTCGGTCAGCGACATAAAAGCAGCAGCAGCTTCCTCGGCAAGATCTGCGAACTGACGGGGTTTTCGTGAGCGGATCAGCGCGCATCCCGCCTCAAAATAGTGATCCCGCAAAGCGATGACCTCCTGCTTTCGCGAGCTTCGGGGAAGGGTGGCGTGGTAAAGCTGGGACAGACAATCTGCGAAGACAATACTGTAGATCAACTCCCTGTAAATTTTTCCCCAGCGGAGTTCAAAACCCGGCTGATCGTTGTACGTCCCCGTCCCGATACCGATGGAGATCACCGGGATGTCGCCGAATCCGGCCGATACCATGGTTTTTTTCAGCAGCGACAGGTAATTGGTTGCACGGCACTGTCCGCCCGTTTGCGTGATCGCCAGGGCAATATCTTCGCGACGGTATTTTCCGCTGAGCAGTGCTTTCATAAAATCACCCACCACCAGGGTGGCAGGGTAGCATACTTCGTTGTTGGAGTAGCGCAGACCCAACTCTGCAGATTCGCGGTCAGGCGGGGGAAGGTTTTCCGCTTCATAGCCCAGAAGCGCGAACATAGGCGGAAGAAATGGAGAATAGAAGTCGCCAAACCAGGGCATGAGGATCCTGCGACTGCGGTCGCTTTCCAGGTAAGGGGGTACACGCGTCGCTTCCGCTCTGGTCGGGCTGCTTTCTTCAGCAATGAGTCTCAGGCTCTCAATCAGCGAACGCAAACGCAGCTTCATGGAACCCGTGTTGGTGATGTCGTCGATTTTAAGGAAACAGGCATTCTTCCCTGAACGGCGAAGCAGATCATCGATCTCATCGAGCATAAAAGCATCCGGCCCGCAGCCAAAGGAGGTTAGCTCAACAAAATGGACCAGGGGTCCCTGACGGGCCACCCATTCCGCCGATTTAATGATCCGGGTGGTATAGGCCCACTGCATCACGAGCTGGACTTCATGATCCGGCGCGGCTTCATAGCGCATCAGATCTTCGCTGATTACATCCGCACCCGAATCCGCGATATAATCCGCGATCTTATGCTGAATGAGGGGGTCGCTGTGGTAGGGCCGTCCCGCCAGCACGATCAGCAGCCGCTTTTCCCGGGCTGCACGCTCAGCAATTTCACGGCAGCGTTGTTTCAGCGTGTGCTCATATTCCTTCTGTGCCGCGAGGGCCGCCTCAAAGACAGTCCTGAAAACGCGCCGGTTCAGTTTTTTTATTCCCTGTATTCCGGAGAGATAAGCATAACAGGCCTTCATCAGCAAGTCCCGGTCCCTGAAGCTGAACGAAGGTGCATCCAGGGGGATACCGTGACGGCCGGCAGGGTCAAGGGCGCTCTTAATCACCTCCGAGTAGGCAGTAACGATCGGGCAATTGTAGGTGTTGGGACTCCCGTCGCACTCATCGCTTTCGTAAACGACAAAGGGCATGAAAATGCGGTCAACCCCGCGGGCGATCAAATCCAGGATATGACCATGGGCCAGCTTGGCCGGGAAGCAGATGTTTTCTGACATAATGCCTGAAACACCCGATTCATAGAGCGGCATGGTGGAGGTTCCTGACAACACCACTTCTGCACCGCAGGCGCTCAGCAGGCTGTGCCAGAAGGGATAGTTTTCGTAAATTCCAAGGGCACGCGGTATGCCCACCCTGATGGATCCGCCCGGAGAACGGCGGTCGAACAGCAGGCGGTACTTTTCTTCGTAAATGCTGATTCCGCGCTCATGCCCCGTCCCCCGGTTGGAATAGACCCTCTCGCATTTGTTCCCGCTGTAATAATGCTTTTTCCCGCTGAAGGTGAAGCGGGTAATGTGACAATTGTTGTCGCAGGCCAGGCACTGCAGATTTTTCTGTTCAATGCTGCCGCTGGCCGGGAAACCCGACAGGGGGCGGACTTCCGTTCCGCTTTGTGCGAGCTCCCGCGCTTCCAGAGCCGCCCCGAATGCCCCCATCAGTTCGGGGTGATCGGTGATCATGACCTCACGGCCAAGCTCAAGCTCCAGGGCCCGCACCAGTGAAGGATTGCGGAAAGCCCCGCCTTGTATCATGATGTATTGACCGAGAACAGAATAATCTTTGATTTTCAGCACTTTCTGCAGGCAGTTGTGAATCACCGAATAACTCAGACCGGCAGAGAGATCTTCAACCGGGGCCCCCTCGCGCAGATATTGCTTCACCCTTGAATTCATGAACACCGTGCAGCGGGTCCCGAGATCGCAGGGATTCTTCGCCAGGCAGGCAATACGGGCGAAATCCGAAACCCCGTAATTCAATCCCTGCGCGAAGGTCTCGATAAAGGATCCGCAACCCGAGGAACAGGCTTCGTTGATCTCCAGGCGGGTCACCACCCCGTCGTGAATAAATATGGCTTTCATATCCTGACCGCCGATGTCGAGGATAAAGCTGATGTCGCGGCTGAAATGACAGGCAGCCTTGTAATGGGCCATGGTTTCCACCAGGCTGCCGTTGAGGTCAAGCGCGTTGCGGATCAGGTCTTCACCGTAACCTGTGGCGCAGCTCGCGGCAATCACCGGCTGTATGCCGGCAGCCCCTGCTTCCGCTACAAATCGCTGTATGCAGCGGTAGGCCGTATCCAGTGAATTTCCGTGATTCTTTTCATAGGCATGAAACACCATGTGTCCCGAACGGTTCAGCACCACCATCTTGGTGGTGGTGGAACCACTGTCGATGCCGAGATAGCAATCCTGGTCTTTCAGGCTCTGTATCTCTGCAGCGGGTAAAGTATAGGCGCTTCCGCGACCCGCCCATTTTTCGAATTCTGCGGCGGAAGTAAAGAGGGGACGGTGTCTTTGGCTGGAGTCGTCCGGTGCTTTGTTTTTCAGACTCCGGAACAGTACCGTCAGATCTGCATGTGAAAGGCTTTGCGCGCGCGGGTCGCAATGGTAGCTGGCTCCCCATGCGGGGATATGGGCCGCGTGATCGCTGATGCTGAATGCTCCGGCAGGGATCCCGGCCACCTGCGCGAAGGTTTCACGCAGGTGTGGAAGAAAGGCGAAAGGCCCGCCGCAGAGGAGGATGCCCGGCTGAAGTTCATGCCCCCGGGCAAGGGAGGTGATGATCTGTACCGCGATGGCGTGAAATACGGAGGCGGCGATATCGGTGCGTGCCACGTGACGGCTGAGCAGGTTCTGCACATCGGTCTTGCTGAACACGCCGCAGCGCGAGGCGATGGGGTAGGTGCGGGTACTTTTCCCGGCAAGCTCGTCGAGATGCGACACCTCGCAGGCCAGCAGTGCGGCCATCTGGTCGAGAAAGGCGCCGGTTCCGCCAGCGCAGCTCCCGTTCATGCGGATGTCCGGGGCCTGTCCCGGACGGAAAAAGATCAGCTTGGCATCCTCTCCGCCAATGTCCACCAGGGTGCGTATCTGCGGAAATTCTTTCGCGGCCAGTGTGGCCGAGGCCACTACTTCCTGCACAAAGGGAAGTCCCAGCTTCTCCGAGATTCCCATGCCTGCAGAGCCGGTCAGACAAATCTTCACCGGACGTCCGCCGCACAGCTCCTGAACACGATCCAGCAGTAAGAGGCAGCTACCGTAAACATCGGCACAATGGCGGAGGTAATCCCTGAACAAAAGCTGTCCTGCGGCATCCCGCACCACCAGTTTTACCGTGGTTGAGCCCGCATCCAGTCCGAGGAAGACCATGTTATCTTTATCCTCACAAACCATTTCAGTCTTGGTATGTTGAATCTCCGGGAAGAATGAATTTGTTTTATTATACCCCTGCCGGGTTTGGAACGGAGGCGCAAAGATACGATGTTCCGTGCTTTTTGGGAAAAAAATCAGCGACGGAGGGGACGGGTGACGGGTGACGAAGTGATGGAGTGATGAAGCGTCGAAAGTCTTAAAGTCATAAGGTCGAAAGTCCAGGCGTACTCCGATACTCCGATACCCCGTTACATTATTTCGTACGGTCGGGCTCAATGTCAAACACCGGAGTAACCGGGTAACCGGGTAACCAGGTGACGGGTGACGAGTGACGAGTGACGAGTCACAGGTGACGGAGGTGACGACAGTGATGAAGGTGATGACTTTTCGACCTTCGACTTTATGACTTTTCGACTTTCAACCCACTGCTGACTGCTTGCTGCTGACTGCTGACTGAATCAGGGCTGAGCTTGTCGAAGCCCGCTTGCAAACAAAAAGGCACCCGGTCCCCGAGCCTGTCGAGGGGCCTTGATGCTGGCAGAACCCTGGTAAAATCGTCTTGATGAATTTTGGTGACGGGTGCCGGAGCTGACCGCAACGGATACTGCTGATATATGCATGGGAGACACGGCCTGGCTGGTGGCCTCAGGCGGGGGAACCTACAACTGGAGCACCAACGATACTACCGACTCTGTGCAGGTTTCACCTTCTTCGTCGGAACTTTACTGGGTTACCATTACCAATGGTACCTGCTCCAATACTGCCTGGTGCTATGTGAATGTACACAGCTTCCCGACTGCGGATGCCGGCGCTGACCGTACCATATGCCAGGGAAGTGCTGACACACTCACGGCCACGGGGGGCACTGAATACTGGTGGAGTACGGATCAGACAACAGCCTCCATAGTGGTTTCTCCTGATAGCATTATGGAGTACCGAGTCAGGGTAACGGCAAACGGATGCAGTGCCTGGGATACGGTTGTAGTAAATGTGAATCCTGCGCCTTTTGTGGATGCAGGATCTGACCGCAATATATGTTACGGCGACACGGCGCATCTGCAGGCTGATTACAGCGGAATAGGCAGCGGCAACTTTGCGTGGAATACCGGCGATACGCTGTCAGGTATTGTGGTTCAGCCACCGATGAGCAGCATTTATACCATCAGTGCCACTGATCAAAACGGCTGCCTGGGTTCCGACCAGGTACAGGTCGTGGTTTACCCATTACCAAACGCTGATGCCGGGTTCATTCAGAGCATTGCCTCAGGCGACACGGCAGTTCTGACGGCCAGCGGGGGATCATCCTATGAGTGGAGCACATCCGACACAACCGCCACCCTCAACGTCTGGCCGGCCATTACAACAGTATATTATGTTACGGTGAGCAATACATACGGCTGTAGCGATGCCGACGATGTGGCCGTGCTTGTAGGCTCCTCCCAAATGCCTTATCCGGAATCTTACTGGCAGAAAAATGACAGCGTGATTTCGATCGTTTCTTCTGTTGCCCGAGTGGGAATCGGAGTAAATAATCCAATTGCGAGACTATCTGTTGCTGGTGATCTCCAAGTTTCAGATACTCTGAAACTTGGAGGTGGTCTCAGGATTAGTGGTTTGGCTGGAGATGGATACTTGCTAGACAGTACTATTAATAATTCGTATAGATTAGTTTTGACCAATAAAAGCGGTGAATTCACTACTGCCGAAGGTGTAGGCTATATCGAATCATGTTCTCCAATTCCTTTTGCTCCATGGGCACTTGGAGGAAATATTATGAACATGAATTTGATCAATCCTCCTGACTGGATAGGTACTTGTAATGAATATCCGTTTAAAATATATACATGGGGCGCGGAAAGGATGAGAGTGACCCCTCAAGGTCAAGTGGGATTAGGAACCTTGAATCCAGTTACTGAACTTCATGTTGTTGGGAATTGCGTTATTGCTGAAAATTCATCAAATATAACATTTGCCCCATATATTGTTGGACACAACGATGTCTCTACTGCCGATTCGCCTGATTTCACGTGGTTTAATAATGATCGTGCTGGGATTTTTCACCCTTCTCTCGATGTGATCGGGATTAGCACAGATGGTCTTGAAAGATTGAGGATTGACGAGAATGGAAATGTTGGAATCGGGACAATTAATACTGGAAGTTTTAAGCTGGCCGTGGAGGGTAAAGTGGGGGCGCGGGAGTTTAAAGTTACTCAGATTAGCCCATGGCCGGATTATGTTTTTGATACTAATTTTTATTTATTGCCGTTAAATGAATTAGAAGAATACGTTTTGATAAACAAACATTTACCGGGAATTCCATCATTTGATGAAATCGAAAATGAGGGGGGGGTTAATTTGGGGGAAATGCAGATTATACTTGTTAAAAAGATTGAAGAATTGTATTTATATATACTCCAGCTAAATAATAAAGTTACTGAATTGCAAATTTCAAATGAATCACTTAGGTGGCATATTGGTCGTTCTAAGTAATCTTTTTTGGCAATAACGTGCTCGACAAAATTCATTGTTATAGAAGCCGATAGGATCACAATCAAAACGCAATGTATAGAAGTAGGAAATATTTATTTGTAGCTATCCTTGCCACACAAACGCTTATCGGTCGTGGTCAGGAACAGCCGTATCGAAGAGATTATGCTGCAGAAGACATCAAACACACTCTATCTGTCGATTTGGGAACTCATTATAATTTCCAATTCGGATCTAGGTACACGCCTCCTCACCATACTATTGGTAACCCATCATATTCATCAGGCCCTTCAGGTGGATTACGCATCCATTTCTGTTGGTCCAAGCAACTTGGGGTATTATACGAATATAAATTTTCAAACAAATTCCGGATCACGGGAGCGGCTTACTATTTTAGAAGAAAACACCTAACGACCAGCGACCCTGATTCAGTAATAAAATATGTTCAAAGTACAGGCTACGAAAATCCCCCTATAAAGAGTAATTTGTCAGCAAATAACATTGAATTATCGATTCTGGTAGGGTATATATATAAAAGATTTTCTGTTTTCATCGGTACAAAAGTGACTTTATTTTCAAAAATTCACATCCGTGAGACTCTACTAAATGGTGATGAAATTGAAAGATATAGCAAATATGGGCAAGGTGACATTGATCATATAGTTTATCCAACGTTAAGAATGGATTATCAGATTATTAGATTGTCAGAAAAGTTGCCGATTTCAATGTATTTAGCAGCTGATATGAGATCATTTAATCACTATGACTTTCAATTTGGGGCAGTACTAGTTTTTCTAAAAAAGTGAATCTAATATTATGTATAGATATCTTATAACATCATTATTCTTATTCGTTGGTTGCCAATATTTCTCTTGGGGACAATGTGATATCTGGGAGAAGTGCGTAATCCATAATCCTGGATTTGAGGATGGTGATCCTCAACCAACATATCCAGGTAGAGATTTCGAATATATTGAAGTGTGGGAGAGTAGAACTAATCAAAGTGGCACTGCTTTTCATCATTCACCTGATTGGTTCAATTTTCCCAATTTCCCTTGCTTTAACGTTCCTCCCTTTGAAGGAACACACTATATTGGCATGTCGGATTACGAGTTAGCTCAGCAGAAGTTTTTCGTTCAGAACGAGTTTATTGAGGGAGCGGCATACCTTCTTAAAGCGAATATATACTTGGCGAGTACCTTTTATTGGACGGGAACGGCGGACTTCGATTTTTCTGACATGAAGTTTTATGTAGCGAGGAAACAGATAAAGTACATTGAAGAGAATATCGATCAAAGTAATCACTGCTCCGATGAATATAAGAATCATTTGGATCAATCAGGCCAAAACATTATTGAAATATATTCATTAGATTTATCAATATTACCTTTAAATGAATGGATTGAATTAGTTATTGAAGTCCCTCAGGCTCCACCTGCAGGTTATAATTGGTTTGCTATGGAAATCCGAAATAAAAACAATTCACTTAGTTATAATTGTAATCGATCCTATGTCCTCATTGACGAGGTTACATTGATACCTGGCTGTATTAATGGGTGCAGCTCGACTGCTGGTTTAAAAAGTGTCTGCGGATCAAATAATATTAACTCTGTTTCGCCTTTTTACTTGTGGGGATTAAAAGATATTACTCATGTGGACTTTCACATTTATAATGACATACGTGAATATCTGGGATTAGCATTTAGTATTGACAATCCACAAGAGAAAATTGCATGGGATGGCAGATTGATGAATGGAGTCAATCTTCCACCTGCAAGTTATTTGTATCGAGTTGAACTCACGAATGATTGCGGTACTGTGATGACAGATTATACGCTTTTAAGTGGAAAACGCGGACAAATTGACCACCTTTCCGCGAATTAAATTGACCCCCCGAA